>WTAG01000610.1 GCA_013139755.1 Methylomarinum sp.
AAACAAGAGGCAGAGTTTGGTTTTCATGCGGGTGTAGCGGCTATGCATGCATTGGCAATGGAAAATGCTAACTTTTTCTTTCATCAAAGCTTACGACTATTCCCTTATTATTCATGGGATCGTCATTATAGTTTTTTATTTTTACTGCATAAGTATTTAGCCAGGACTGAGATGGCTTTGGGCAATCAGCCGGCATCAGAAAAAATATTAAAAACCTTAATTAAAGAGTCTAAAAATGATCTGGATCGTATTGACTGTTTATATGAACAAACAACTGGTTTATCTTCTATGGGGCGATTTAAACAGGCGATTAAGGTAGGTAATAGAGGTTTACAGTTTTTTAATAGGCAAATCCCCGAAGATGATAAATTAGCCTTAAAAAAATCAGCAGAAATCATAGATCAGATTCATCAAGGTAATAAAGATATTTGGCAACAGATTTTAGACATTGTGCCTAGTGGTGATAGAGCAACTAAAATTGAAACAGGTATCTATAGTGAATTAATACCGGATTATTATTTGGCAGGGATGGTGCCTCAGTTATATTTGTCGGCTATTCAATCAACCCAAAACTGTCTTGCCGGAGGGGTAGATGAAACCGTTATTTATGGTTTTTCCATGGTCGGCTTATATTTACAGCGACAAGGGCAATATAAAATGTCCTTTAATTATGAAGACTTGGGGTTAGCCCTGTCAGAACGTTACCCAGATACATTTGGTGCAACTAAAGGGATTAACGGTATTTTATGGACGAATATGCACAATCGTAGAGAGTCCGAATATATTATCGAACAATGCCAGAAGAATATTCATCGAGGTAAACTGTGTGGTGATTTATACAATGCCGGATTGTCTTATGGACCTTATATATGGCATTTAATTAATCAAGGTAAAGACCTTGATAAAGTTTCTGAAGTCTCTAATGAGTGTATTGTTTTTTCAGAAAAATTCAATTTATCACTCTCTTTAGGTCTAGCGCAAAGCGCTATTGCGGGATGGTCAGACTTAATGCTGACAGGAAAGGAAAGCTTTACGCCTAAACAGATAGCTGAAAAATTACAGCTCTGGGAAGATGATAAACATGTGGTATCTATTGGTGGATATTACACCCTTAAAGGGATTAGTCATCATTATTTGGGTGATTATTTAATTGCATCTGAAGCTCTCACTAAAGCAGAGCCTTATCTGCGCGGATTAAGTGATAATATTTTAAACCGTCTCTGGTATGTTTTTCGTTTTATTAATTCATTAAGACTGGCTGCAAAAAAACCGGATGATGAACAGCTTATTTTAAAGAACTGCTTAAACCTGGTGAAGACTTGGGCAGATTTAGGACCCACTTTAAAACCTTATTTTATTTTGATGCAAATGGAAGTGGCGATGGAGAAAGCTGATTTTAGTGAATCTCGTCGTTATGCTTTAGATGCAATTGATTTGGCTGTAACAAATAAATTTGTTTTGTTAAACGCTTATCTACACGAACGACTAGGGCAGATGTGTGTTGAACAACAGCATGCGCAGGCAAATTATTATTTGAATAAGGCTGCTACTCTCTATCAAGAGTGTTCTGCAAAAGTAAAAGCGACACAATTAAGTGAAAAGTATTCTTTAGCATTGATTGATAGGCGTAAAAATAGAGAGTTGCCTTTAGCTCAGCGTCTTGATATTAATTATCTACATAAAGCGACAAAAAACATAACCCAGCAGCTAGACTTTACTTTATTGTTAAGTACTATTGTACAAGCTGTTATGGAGAGACTGGGTGCAAGAACAGCTTACTTATTAGTTGTTAATAAAGAAGGGCTAGAGGTGGTCGCAAGAGGTGATAAAGGTGATTTTGTTGAAGTAGAAGTTAAGGATGGTGAGCCATTAAATTCAGATAGTTTAAGCATGGGAATTGTTAATTATGTTTATCGAACTGCTAAAATGTTGGTGATAGACAATGCTTGTGATAATAGTGATTTTATTGCTGATGCAACCGTGCAACAGCAACAACTTAAGTCGGTGTTATGTATTCCGCTAATGCTTAAACAGCAAGTTTTAGGTATTTTGTATTTAGAAAATAATTTAATTCAGTCCATTTTTACTCAAGAACAAATTGAATTGACTCGGTTGCTAACGGCTCAAGTCGCCGTAGCATTGCAAAATACCCAGTTAGTACAAAAAATGAAACAACATCATCAAGAAATTGAACTCCTAAACAAAAGTCTTGAGCAACGAGTTGAAGAAAGAACAGCAAAATTAAACCGCGTTAATGAAGAATTAAATAACTTCTCGTATGTTGTGTCTCATGATTTAAAAGCGCCTTTGCGAGCAATTAATCAATTGGCAGGGTGGGTTGCTGATGATTATGCTGATTCATTTGATGAGGAGGGCAGAGAACAAATGGCATTGATCAAAAGTCGAGCCAAGCGTATGCATGAGATGATTGATGGTATCTTACAATACTCCAGAATTGGACGAGTAAAAAATGAATTGGAAGATGTAGATCTTAACCTGGTCATAAAGGATGTCATTCAACTTATTGCGCCACCAGATCATATAAAAATTGATATAAGGTGTATTTTTCCTACAATAAAAGGAGAAAGATTACAGTTTCATCAAGTTTTCCAAAATTTGATTGATAATGCTGTAAAGTATAACGATAAACGTAAAGGAATAATTGAACTTAATTGTATTGAACAAGTCCATTTTTGGCAGGTTTCAGTTAAGGATAATGGTGTAGGGATTGCTAAAAAGCACCAAAATAAAATATTTCAATTGTTCCAGACGCTAAAGCCTAAAGATCAGTATGAAAGCACAGGAATTGGTTTAAGCCTAATTGAAAAAATAGTGGCCAATTGGGGTGGTAGAATATGGGTGGAGTCTGAGGAAGGTATAGAGTGTACGTTTATTTTTACAATACCTAAAATAATAAGAAAAGATGAATGAGATAAACCCAATTTTACTGGTAGAGGATGACCAGGTTGATATTATGACTGTGAAGCGAAGCTTTAAGGAATTAAAGGTCATGAATGAATTAGTTGTGAAAAATCATGGCGAAGAGGCGCTTGATTATTTAAACAACCCCGTCCAGGGATTGCCTTGCGTCATTCCTTTGGATATTAATATGCCTAAAATGAATGGGCATGAGTTTTTAGAAAAATTAAAGCAGCATACTGTATTTAAAGATATACCTGTTGTTATGCTAACATCTTCAAAAGAGCAGCAAGATGTAGACAACAGTTTTGAGCTGGGTATTTCGGGGTACATTTTAAAATCTGTTGAATACAGCAAGTTTCTGCCATCTATTCAGGTGTTAAATTCTTTTTGGACTCTAGAAGACTAGTCTTGCTCAAGTGAGCAGCGATAGACGTTTGATTCAATCATCCCGTTAGAATAGAGCTTTAGAATTCTGTAACCGGGGTCTTTGTTATCAAGCGTAAATTGCGTAGCGTTTGGTGCAAATTGAAAGCAAGTGGATGGTACCCCCAAAACAAGTATATTTTCTTTTAGAGTATTAAATGCCTGATGAATATGCCCACACACAATGGCCTTTACTTGAGGGTAATTTTTAAGTACTTCAAATAGATCTTCATTGTTCTCAATCATCATGCCATCCATCCAGCTGCTATCGATTGAAATGGGGTGGTGATGCACAGCAATCAGTGTATTTAAGTCAGGTTTGCTTTGTAATGTTTCGCACAAATAATCAAGTTCATTGCTGCTTAAATAACCACCTTCTGATCCTTCTTTTTTACTGTTTAAGCTGATTATTTGCCAGTTTTTTAACTGTATATGCTTGCTACAGTCAGTCTGCTTGCCATTGATAAATTGCTGCATTAATGTCAAATCATCATGGTTACCTGGTAAACAAATTGTTCTGGTGTTGTATTTTTCCAGTGCTTTGTATATTCGCTGATAGCTGGATTGGCAAGGATCTTGAGCTAAATCCCCCGTCACTAATGTTAAATCTACTTTGCCGTGCTTAGCATAGGCTTGTTTTAGTAGCTGCTGGAAAGTATGGTCTGTATTAACATCAGATAAAGTTTTCTCAGCTGTCGCAAGTATATGTAAGTCTGATATTTGTAAGATAACCAGTGGTGAGTTCATTTTTATAGCGTTTTACAAAGTACTTTTGAATTTCTTTCTTCGTTATAAAACTCTTTACGTTGTTCTGGTAAGCTATTTATTTCTGTGGGTTTAAATCCTCTCTCAATAAACCATTGCATGGTTTGAGTTGATAAAACAAATAGTTGATTTAATCTTTCCTTTTTTGCTTTATTAATCAGGTAATCTAATAATCGGTTACCACGTGCAGACTTCTGATAATCTAAATGTACTGCAAGACAGGCAATCTCAGCTGATTGTTTATCATTCATTATATGTAGAGCAGTACAGCCGATAATCAAGCCATCACGTTCTATTACAATATAATCGTTAATTTCCATTTCTAACTTCTCTCTAGAGCGCTTAACTAAAAAGCCTTGCTGCTCCAGAGGTTTTATAAGATCCAAAATACCAGCAATATCATTTAAGACGGCAGGGCGTATTTCTTCAAATGGATTGGAGCTAATCAGTGTGCCTTTACCATCTCGGGTAAAAAGTTCCAATAACAAAGCACCATCAATCTTTCGGTTAATTAAGTGCACGCGTTTAACGCCTTGCTGGCAACTTTGTATTGATGCTGTTAAGGAGTTATAAATAGAAGTCGCTAAATCTTTTTCTTGTATTAGAAAATCTTCTACCTCTCTCACCGTCATTTGCTGGATTACCTGTTGATTGGATATGCAGCTTTGCTCGGTAAGCAGGATGAGTTTGTCAGCCTGTAGTGCAATAGCAATCTCTGTAGCAACTTGTTCAGCTGATAGATTGAATATTTCTCCGCTAGGCGAATAGCCAATAGGAGATATTAATACAACATTGTCTTGATCTAATTGTTGGTGGATTGCTGCTGCATCTATACGGCGTACTTTACCGGTATGTTTATAATCAATACCATCAAGAACCCCTAAAGGCTTTGCTGTAACAAAATTACCAGAAGCAACTTTGATTTTTGCTCCCGCCATGGGTGAATTAGCCAAGCCCATAGAAAGTAAGGCCTCAACTTCTACACGAACTAAACCTGCGGCTTCTTTGACGCATTGCAGGGCTTGGTCATCGGTAATTCTCAGGTTCTTGGAGAAGCTGGAAGTGACATTTTGTTGATTTAGGCGTTGATCAATTTGGGGGCGAATCCCATGCACCAAGACTAGCCGAATACCTAAACTCTTTAATAGGGAAAAATCATGGATTAAATTGTCACAGTCATCCTGAACCATTTCACCACTAAAAAAAATGACGAAAGTTTTATTACGATGCGCATGTATATAGGGCGAGGAATCTCTAAACCAGGATACAAAATGAGAGGATGTGATTGACATATAGAGATAGAAGTAGGTCGGGTTTACGATAGCATAACCCGACCTACATAGCCGGTTTTAGTTATCTGTTACAGCACCTTTAGATGCAGAACTTACTAATTTTGCATATTTTGATAATACACCGCGAGTATATTTAGGTGCAGGTTGTTCCCAGCTTTTTAAACGCTGAGCAATCACCTCATCACTTAAGTGTAATGTTAATGCTTTGGTTTCAGCATCAATGGTAATCTTGTCACCATTCTCGACAATAGCTAAAGCACCGCCAACATGAGCTTCAGGTGTAATGTGCCCCACAACAAAACCATGAGTTCCACCTGAGAAACGACCGTCAGTAATTAAGGCAACGTCTTGACCTAAGCCTTTACCCATTACCGCAGAAGTAGGCGATAGCATTTCACGCATACCTGGGCCACCTTGTGGGCCTTCATAGCGAATAACAATGACATCACCCTTAACAATATCACCATTAAGAATGCTTTGTAATGCTTGCTCTTCTGCATCAAATACTTTAGCTGAGCCAGTAAAGACTAAGCCTTCTTTGCCCGTGATCTTGGCAACTGAACCTTCTGTGGCAAGGTTGCCATAAAGAACGGCTAAGTGACTGTCTTTTTTAATGGGGTTATCTAAAGGTCTAATAATATCTTGGCCTTCAGGATAAGGTTTTACATCAGCTAAGTTTTCAGCCAAGGTTTTACCTGTTACTGTTAAACAATGACCGTGTAATAAACCTTGGTCTAGCAGTACTTTCATTAGCGGCTGAATACCACCAATTTCAATCAATTCAGCCATTTGATAATGACCACTGGGTTTTAAATCCGCTAACATCGGCACATGAGCACCAATGCGAGTGAAATCATCCAGAGTAATATCAATTTTACTGGCATTTGCCATTGCTAAAATGTGTAATACCGCATTGGTTGAGCCACCAAGCGCAATAACAATAGTAATCGCATTTTCAAATGCGTCTTTAGTCATGATATCGCTAGGCTTGATATCATTTTTCAATAGTTCTAGTACTGCTGCACCTGCACGTTCGCAGTCCAGTTTCTTATCCTTTGATACAGCGGCTTGTGCTGAGCTATTAGGTAAACTCATGCCTAAAGCTTCAATCGCTGATGCCATAGTATTTGCTGTGTACATGCCACCACAAGAACCTGCGCCTGGAATGGCTTTTTCTTCAATAGCTAATAATTCAGCATCATCAATTTTATTATTTGCTCTGGCGCCAACCGCTTCAAAAACTGAAACAATATCTAATTTTTTATTTTTATGGCAGCCAGGTAGGATAGTTCCACCGTAGACAAATATACTGGGTCTGTTTAATCTGGCTAAAGCGATCATGCAACCCGGCATGTTTTTATCACAGCCACCAATAGCAACAACCCCATCAAAGCCTTGGCAACCAACCACTGTTTCAATGGAATCGGCGATGACTTCACGAGATACTAATGAGTATTTCATGCCTTCAGTACCCATAGAGATACCGTCAGAAATTGTGATTGTATTAAAGATAACGGCTTTACCGTTGACCGCATCAACACCTCTAGCTGCATCATCAGCCAGGTTGTTAATGTGCATGTTACAAGGTGTTACCATGCTCCATGTTGATGCAATACCTATTTGTGGTTTTTTAAAATCTTCATTTTTAAAACCTACAGCATGTAACATTGCTCGACTTGGAGCGCGCTCCATGCCATCAACAACTAAAGATGAAAAGGTGCGTGTGTTTTTATCACCTGAATTTGCCATGTAAATAATTCCTGCTTGTATATGAATATAGAAAGGTACAAGGTTTGAATAGCAATAGCGTATTTTTTAACCTCGTGCCTTGAGCCTTGTATCAGCTCTTAAAAAGTATCCCAGTTACTGGTTTTACGACGCCAGCTTAATTTAGGAAGTATAAAGCCTAAAATAACACCAAATAGAGATAACAAACCACCAATTAAAAACCAATCCTGGTTAGTGCTATCTTCTAGCGTCTGGTTTTCACGTTTTACTTGCTGTAATTCTCTTTCTACAGTAACGACACGTTCCTGTAGCTGGTCTCTTTGGTGTTTTAATTGCACAGCATTTGCTGCTGTTTGACTCAAATCATTAAGTTCCTTGCTTAACTTGTCACGTTCTTTAGTTAATGACTGATTTGAAGACAATGCTTGAGTATTATTACCTTTAAGATTGTTAAGTTCGTCTTTAATTAAGTCGTGTTTTTTCTGTAATGTTTCCAGCTGCTTATTAGCTTTATTTAAATACCAAAGGCTAATGGGTTTATTTAAGGTGTGTCGAGTTAAAATATAACCTTCTGTACCGTCTCTGGTGCGGACTTTACTGTAATTTTCGCCTTCATCAATAACAGTTAATGCGGTTCCACTAGGTAGCATTTTTAAAATTTTACTGCGGTTACTCTCACTGATTCTTAGTGTATATTTCATGGTATCAGTCACATAAACAGTTTTCGCTGAAACATTTATGCTGATACACATTAAAGTAATAAAAGTAATAAAAGTAATTAGTATTTTTTTCACAGTTAAGCCTTTTTCTAGGGGTAAAGCTAAATTGCAGGATTAAATAAATTTATTTGCAAAGTAAAAATTCAAGTAATGCTTTTTGTGCATGTAAGCGATTTTCTGCTGCATCAAAGATAACACTTTGTGAGCCATCAATAACATCTGCGGCAACTTCTTCCCCTCTATGTGCGGGAAGGCAATGCATAAATAAAGCATCTTTATTTGCAGTGCTCATTGTAGCACTTGTTACTTGATAGTTTTTAAAAGCAACTTCGCGTTTTTTTTGTTCTTCTTCTTGTCCCATGCTAGCCCATACATCGGTAACAATGAGGTCCGAGTTGTCTGAGGCTTCTTCAGTGGTATTAAAAAAAGCAATGCGATCCCCCGCAGCATCAACAATTGACTGGTCTGGTAGGTAGCCTTCAGGACAAGCAATGTTAAGTTTGAAATCAAGCACTCGCGCAGCATTTATATAGGAATGGCACATATTATTACCATCTCCAATCCAGGTCACTGTTTTGCCAGCAATATCACCTCGATGCTCAAAATAGGCTTGCATATCAGCTAATAACTGGCAGGGGTGTAATAATTCAGTTAATCCATTAATGACAGGGACACTTGAGTGTTGTGCAAAAGCGGTTACTGTCTCATGGGAGTATGTTCTTAGCATAATGCCATCAACCATGCTGGAGATAACTTTTGCGCTATCTTCTATAGGTTCGCCGCGGCCTAACTGAGTATCTCTGGGTGATAAAAATAGTGCAGAACCACCAAAGTGAGCCATACCTGCTTCAAAGGAGATACGAGTGCGTGTTGATGATTTCTCAAAAATCATTGCCAGAACCCGTCCTTTTAAGGGTTGATATTCTGGGTCTCTATTGTTTTTTAAGTCAATAGCACGATTAATTAAATGACGAAACTCATCGCTAGATAGATCTAGCAGGCTAATAAAATGTCTTGGTTGCATGATTCTTTACAGCTATTGGGTAAATTCTTGAATAAGCACTGATAATTTATCAGTGAGCAATTCAATTTCTTCTGAATTTATTATTAAAGGGGGTAATAAACGTATTGTTTTGTCAGCTGTTACGTTTATAAGCAAATTATTTTCTTGTGCCATTGTAATCAGTTGGGCGCATGGTTTAGATAGATCGATACCAATCATCAAACCTTTATTTCTAACATTAAGAACTGCTGGGTTGTTATTGATTTTGTTGATTAAACTGGTACATAACTGGCGACCTTTCGCTTCAACTTGTTCGATGATGTTTTCTTCATCAAGCACCTCCAATACAGCGAGTGCAGCACTACAAGCTAATGGGTTGCCACCAAAAGTAGAGCCGTGTTTACCTGCTGTAAGCAATAATGCGGCTTTACCACGCGCAAGACAAGCGCCAATAGGCACGCCATTACCTAAAGCTTTTGCCATAGTGCAAACATCGGGCAAAATGTCGTTGTGTTGATAGGCAAGAAACTGTCCAGTACGGCCAACCCCCGTTTGAATCTCATCCAGCATCATTAATAAATCATGTTGATCACATAATGAGCGTATCTGGTTAAGATAATTAGCCGCAGGGATATTTACACCACCTTCGCCTTGTACTGGCTCAACAAATATAGCAACAATATTGCTGTTTTGCTCTAACGCAGTTTTGATTGCGTTAATATCATTAAATGGGACGTGTAAAAAGCCCTCAACTAATGGGGCAAAGCCTTCTTGAACCTTTTTGTTGCCTGTTGCGCTTAAAGTTGCCATGGTGCGACCATGAAAACTTTTTTCCATTACCAGTACACAGGGCTTATCAATACCTTGTTGATGACCGTATAAACGCGCAATTTTTAATGCGGCTTCATTCGCTTCGGCACCTGAGTTACTAAAAAATACGTTATCCATACCGCTTTTAGCGATTAGCTGATTAGCTAGTGTTTCTTGTGTGGCGATAGCGTATAAATTTGAAGTGTGTATTAGCTTTTCACTCTGTTGACAGATAGCTTGATGAACAGCAGGGTGCGCATGACCAAGGTTGCAGACAGCGATTCCTGATAACGCATCAAGATAACGGGTATTATTTTGATCCCACAGCCAAACCCCGGCACCCCGTTCAAAGGTGATAGGTAAACGTCCGTATGTAGGCATAATATGACTAGTCATAATTTTATGGGTAAGTATATTGCAGAGCTAAAGATACTGCGAAAAACCGTTCATTATATCGGTAACATAAATTCAGGCAAGAAATGTTTTGATATTTGCTTTTTATATTAGCTAAAAGTTGATAAAATTACTGGGTTTTTATTGTATTGAGAATTAAGTGATGGATGTTATAGAAAGAATTAAAGATCAGTTAGGAAGCCATGATGTTGTTTTATACATGAAAGGCTCTCCTGATTTCCCTCAATGTGGCTTTTCTTCTCAAGCCGTGCAGGTATTAAAAGCATGTGATACACAATTTATGTATATTAATATTTTTGAAGACCAAGAAGTGAGAGAAGCACTTAAAGAGTATTCAAATTGGCCTACATATCCTCAACTTTATATTAAAGGTGAATTAGTTGGTGGTTGTGACATCATCCTTGATCTTCATAGCAAAGGAGAGTTAAAAGTTATGATGGACCAGGCTAAAGGCTAAAGGCTAAAGACTAAAGACTAAAAGAACAGAACTTATGCTCTTTTAGTCTTGTGACTTTAGTCTGTAGACTGCTCTAATCCTTCTAATTCTTTCCAGCGATTTACAATCATGCAAAATAGTTTTGCTGTTTGTTCTGCATCATAAAGCGCTGAATGCGCCTTATCATTATCCCATTCTAATTCAGCGGCCTTAGCAACCTTTGCTAATACCGTTTGTCCATATGCCAAACCGCCTAATGTCGCTGTATCAAAGCTACTAAAAGGGTGAAAAGGGCTACGCTTTATTTTTGTTCTCTCAATTGCTGCATTTAAAAAAGCAATATCAAAAGCTGGGTTATGTCCCACTAAAATAGCTCGCGTACATTCATTACGTTTAACAGCAGTCTTTATCGGTTTAAACAGTTTTGCTAACGCTTCTTTTTCATTTATCGCCATACGAAAGGGATGATAAGGGTCTATACCAGTAAACTTTAAAGCGGCATCATCAAGCTCAGATCCTTCAAATGGGTTGATATTACAGGCGTGAGTTTCTGTTAATTGCAACAAACCATTTTCATCAGGTTCCACAATAACAGCGGCTATTTCCAATAAAGGGTTCTTTTTTGCATTAAAGCCTGCTGTTTCAATATCGATAATAACAGGGAGGTAACCCCTAAAGCGGTTTCCTAGGGGATGGGCACTTATTTCCATTTGTGTTGTCGCTGCAAGATAAGGTTTATACTATGTTTGTGAGCCTTAATTCTATATCATCCAGCATGATGATTTTTTTTAATTTCTGCGATTACTTAAATTAAGGAATCTCTGATTAAGTCTGGGCGAAGTAAATTATGTTCAGAATATTGAGTTCAAAGCTACATGGATGTAGTGAATGGAAATAATGCAGGAGGTAGAGCTACGCCTGGCGCTGTATCGAGGCAGTGAAACAGGATAAAAAGGTTGCAAAACTTTAGCGATTCATACGCTCCAGTACAAAGTTGGTTTATAGGGTTTATCTTTAAATAATGTTTATCTCACACCATTTGAGGAAGAATAATGCAAAGCAAAAAAAATAGCTTATTTGTTGGACTCCTTTTATCTGTGTTACTAAGTGGTTGTGCAACCACTCAAGAACCTAACCCTATAGATCCATGGGAAAATTGGAATAGAAAAGTACAGTATTTTAATGATGAGGTCGATGAATATGCAATGATCCCCGTTGCTAAAGCTTATCGATGGATTACTCCAGTGATTATCGATGGTGCTATTAGCCGTGTCTTTAGTAATATTGATGATATTGGAGTCACTATTAATACTTTCTTACAAGGAAAGTTTTTACAATCAGGGCTAGATGCCTCTCGCTTTATTGTTAACTCAACAGTGGGAATTGCTGGAATTATTGATGTTGCTTCAATGATAGATCTACCTAAACACAAAGAAGACTTTGGACAAACTC
>WTAG01000532.1 GCA_013139755.1 Methylomarinum sp.
GGCAAAGTACTTTGGAAGATTGAATTACCCTTAGCCTGGCCAGGCATCGTCTCGGCATTGGTGATGTGTTTTGCTCATACCTTGGGCGAATTCGGCATTGTATTAATGGTCGGCGGTAATATTCCTAATGAAACGCAAACTATCGCTATCTCCATTTATGATAGGGTACAAGCCTTTGATGATCATTCGGCTTCGGTGATGTCGTTCAGTCTATTGCTGTTTTCTATGCTGACAATTTCTTTTACCTACTGGCTATCAGAGCGTAGCGAACAAACGCATGACTGATTCGGGTATTCATATCACCCTACAACAACAGCAACCGATTCCATTATCTGTACAACTGGAATGTCAGTCGGGTGAGATGCTAGCTCTGGTTGGCCCTTCCGGCAGTGGTAAAACCACCATATTGCGTGCCATCGCAGGTTTATATCAACCCCAAAATAGCAATATAGTCTGCCAGGGTGAAGTCTGGCAAAACAGTACCGACAAACTCTTTTTACCCACCCACCAACGACATGTTGGACTGGTGTTTCAAAATTATGCGCTGTTTCCGCATATGACGGTGCTGGATAATATTCAACAAGCTTTAGCAGACAGCCCCAAACAACAACGTCGTGCCCAGGCATTGGAACTGTTAGAGAAAGTTCATCTGCAAGGCATGGAACAGCGTTACCCAAAAACACTTTCCGGTGGTCAACAGCAACGGGTAGCCGTAGCACGAGCCCTAGCCAGAAGCCCCAAGGTTTTACTACTTGATGAACCCTTCTCTGCCGTCGATCAGGTTACCCGCCGCAAACTCTATCGTGAACTACTGGCATTAAGACAAAAACTGGCGATGCCTATGATTCTAGTCACTCATGACTTAGAAGAGTCAACTCTGCTGGCTGATCGCATTGCCCTGTTGCACAAGGGAGAAATATTACAAACTGGCACGCCAGAATTTGTCTCTGCCCACCCAAAAACAGCAACCGTTGCACGTTTAATGGATCAGCAAAACCTGTTTACCGCACAGGTCTTAGAACATGACTCACAAATGCAAAAAACACGTATCCGTTGGCAAAACATGGTATTAGAAACTGTTTATCAACCTCAATTCAAAGTTAATGAACGGGTCTGCTGGATGATTCAATCTGCTAATGTGTTATTACATAGACGCGACCGCCCTTCCAGTGGTGATAAGGAGAACCCATTACAAGGATCTATCATTGAATATATGGAAAGTAACGGGCTGGCAAACCTATTAGTAGAAGTTGATCAGCAGTTAAAAATCAACATCTCCATGAATGTACCGCTACATGTAGCCAAACGTAACCACTTGGGGCTAAACGAAAACATTGGTATTTCGCTACTGAGTGAAGGGATACATTTGATGCCTTATCAGGCATTACGTAGGGAGATTTGATTTAACATTGATGTAGTGAATGGAAATAATGCAGGAGTAATTATTTGCCTTACCTACTCCTGTAGGTAAGGCAAAAATCGCACGTAATAGCAAGCTATTGTGAAGGAATAGTCATCATTCCCTCGGCAACCATCACTGCTTCACCGCCCACACGCAGCGTTAAATTGTCTTCCCCTTTATGATCCATTTCCAGATTAATCACACTACGGCGAATTTTTTCATCCCCTCTATCCACAGCAAAGGTATACGTCCCTTTTTGCATGTGCTCAAAGGAACATAAATAAGAAGCAAATGCGGCCATTGCTGTTCCAATCGGTGGATCTTCATGTAGTCCAATATTAGGCCCTAAAAGACGCACAGAAAAATCAGAATCCTGAAAAGGTGTTTTAGGCGAGATTAACAATATTTCCTGTGCTGCTGTTTGCGGTGCATCAGATTGACTCCATGCCGCCATATTAAATTTAGCATTTCTTAAGGTTTCATAATAATAAACCGGCACAATAAGATAAGGGAAATCACAGGACACCAAACGAGCACTGTATTTTTTATTATCAATATACTTCTCATCTATGCCTAAAAACCCAGCCAATTCACTTTCTGTTGGCGTGTAGTAATCGACAATCGGTGATACCCGTCGAGTAAACTGGACAAAACTAGGCTTACCCTCTGTATTAGTGACATTGACTTCGACTGCCCCGGCATTTTGCACAAATAGCAGCGATGTATTTTGTTCAGATAATTCTATTTCACCACAGGATGTTGAAACAAATGCTGCGGCAATCACTGGATGTCCGGCAAAACCTTTTTCCCCATAAGGCGAGAAAGTCCTCATCCTTCGAGATCTTGGCGTCTGATCCTTGTTAAACAAAAATACAGTTTCTGATAAATTTAATTCTCTGGCAACTTTTGCCATTTGTTGATCATTTAATCCATCTGCATTGGGGAAAACGGCAACTTGTGCACCATTAAAAACCTGGTTGGTAAATACATCGGCAATATAATATTTATAATTCATTCGCTTTCCTTAAATACTCACTTCTACACGGCCATTTTCTATACGAATTGCATAGGCTTCAATACTGACATTTTCATCATCCAGGCACTCGCCTGTTTGCAAATTAAAATGCTGTTTGTATAACGGTGATGCCACCATAGGCACACCATTAAGGTCACCAATTAACCCTCGTGACAACACATTAGCCTTACCGAATGGGTCATAATTATTTACAGCATAAACAGCATTTTCTTTGGGCATGTAAAAAATAGCGACTTGCTTACCAGCAACCAAGGCACAAATACCTGAATCGGGTTGAAGGTCGTCCTCACTACAAACATCAAGCCATTGTTTATCAGCTGACATTATACTTCCTCCACTAGTTTAAAATGCTCACGCTCAACTTCATTTGCTGGACGAATTTGACCTCGCTCTTCTACAAACACAACTTGCTCATCTGTTTGGTCACTGTTCACAAAATGACGGAAACGCTTAAGCTTGGACTCATCTTCAATAGTAGTTTTCCATTCACACTGATAAGTATCTACCACACGCTCCATTTGTGCTTCCAACTTATCGCAGAGTCCTAATCTATCATCTATAACGACAGACTTTAGATAATCCAGTCCACCTTCCATATTTTCCATCCATACAGAGGTTCTTTGTAAACGGTCGGCTGAACGTACATAAAAAATAAGCACTCTATCGATATATTTGATTAAGGTTTCTTTGTCCAGATTAGTCGCGAACAAATCTGCATGCCTAGGCTTCATCCCACCATTTCCACAAACATACAGATTCCAGCCACCTTCTGTTGCAATCACCCCGATATCTTTACCCTGTGCTTCTGCACATTCTCGGGTACAACCAGAGACAGCAAATTTAATTTTATGCGGCGCTCTTAAACCTTTGTAGCGATTCTCCAATTCAACTGCCAGACCGACACTGTCATCTACACCAAAACGACACCAGGTACTGCCGACACACGACTTAACGGTTCTTAATGATTTACCATAGGCATGACCCGATTCAAATCCAGCATCAATCAACTCTTTCCAGATTAAGGGTAGCTGATCAACACGTGCACCGAACAAATCAATCCGTTGTCCGCCCGTCACCTTGGTATACAACTTATACTTTTTAGCTACATTACCCAGTA
>WTAG01000125.1 GCA_013139755.1 Methylomarinum sp.
TTAATAAGATATATTTTATTTCAAATCATTTAAGATGATTTACTCATGTTTTCATATTGTTATGGGTTGTATCTAAGAAATTACATTATTTATTTGATAACCGGTTAATACAGAAAGACTCGAAAACTCATGGAGAAAATTAAATGGCCCATCTAAAGCTATGGGCAAAGTAGAGTTTAATCGGTTATCTTGTTATCAAACGATAACTGAAGTCTGGTTCTGACAATAAAGAGTAAAAACGTCTTTTACTATGTTAAATCCATCTAAATCGGAGGTAATAACTTGTGAAAAATCTATTATTCCCGATAGTTATTATTCTATTGTTTTTATTTTTCATCTTGAAACCAGATAAGCATGAAACGTTATCAAATTATGATGTTTACCAATATGTTAAAGAATGTAAGGCTGAACTTGGGATAACCAGAAAATTGCCACTACTCTCATGCCTTGATGGTAAACAAATCCCTATCTATGTAGATAAACAGGAGATTCAAAGGGATAATTGGGAACAACTATCAAAAGCTAAAAAATGCGACAACCCTCATTGGCTTGGCGGTGGTATGGGTTGCTGGACATATTCACATTTACAGGTGTTACAACTCGATGATGAAAACATCATGGTAGTAAATTGCCGCCAAAAAGGTAATCCGCTCAAAAAAAACTGGTATCGAAAAACCAAAACCAACCTTGGAATGAATCAGCAACAAAGAAAAGACCTGTATGAAAGTGCTTCTGGTACCGAAAAGGCTGAGCGTTACTATCTCTATAACACGTTTAACGATATTGGAATTATTCTACGCAACACAAATACGGGAAAAAGTTGTTACGTCACCCAATATGGTGATGCTGTTGCTGGTTTTTTACCACCTCTTGACGAACCACTACCCGGAAAAGAAACTTTTTTAAAGGGGTTCAACGCTGAACAGGCAAGACCACCGAAAGAATTTCCACAAGCTCTCTGGTATAGAGATGCTAATCAGGCTTTTAAATCCCCCAGTTTTACTGCGAATGCTGGATGTATTGATTGTCATAATGCACACGGTTTCAAATACAGTCCTTACATCAATTCGAAACACGGATTACCTAATATTTATGCCATGTCTGAGTTACCCATGCTGCCTGTGGGAAAACCCTTTAAAAATCGCTTCCGTAACTCTGAATTTCTTCAGGTCACTACAGAGCCAATTGATGGTGAGAGGCAGCTCTGTACGCAGTGTCACAATATGACCACCTCGGGTACCTGTGGCTATAGTATTGATTTTGCCACTGGCCATCCGAGTACAACTTTGCACAGATGGTTAACGCCTAACTCTAATAGTAGCTGGATGCCTCCGAGAAATGAGGATTTAGCAGTGGTTAAGAAACATGTAGCAGCAATGAAATGTTGTTGTAACAACCCCAACGCCAAAGGGTGCAAAACTCGCAAATTTGGCCCCACCCAGGCTGATCTTCCTAAAGGCTTTAGAAAGGGGGAGGGGTGGATTAGTGGGCAAGGGTCGAACTTATGCAAAGGTATTATGGGTTCGTTACAATGGAATGCAGATAAATTCTAATGAATCTTCCATAAGATTTAGAAGATTTTTACCTTGACTGCGAAAGAAAGGATTCGATATACATAAAAGCATCAAGATGCTGTTGAAAACAATAACGGATTTTTTAATAAGAAGATAGATAAAAAACAGCGGGTTACCTTGGTCTGCCGACATGACCACCGCGCACATGATCAAAGCAGTCATTAGATTATCTGTGAAATAATAAATGCCAGAATTCCGGTAATCCAAAACAACATGCGATAGCTAAATGCTTTGCCTATCAACCAATCAACTAGTGCATTGAGCACACCTCTTTCGAGCATTGCATTGATATAGGTCATCGCCACCAACAGAAAAAAAACAGTTCTGGATATTTAATAAAATTGTGCTCCAGGCCTGGCTCAGCTCAAAGTACAGTTGACAAAGTTTTCAGCCGTAGCCTCTAGCTTGGCATTGATGATGGTATTTTCAATTTTATCATCAGTTGAGATTTCACAAGCAACTCTTAAATAATTTGGCGTATAACCAAAAACCAACTGTTTACCATTATCTAAGGCTTGTTTATGACCTTCCCATAGAATCGCTTGTTCTTGACCTAAATTTTCCTCAACAAACTGTTGCTTCATGGATTCTGCTAATTCATGTAACTGCTTGCTGCGTTGTTTTTTTACTTCATTGCTTAATTGATTGGGTAATGTCGCTGCTTTTGTGCCTTCACGGCTAGAGTAGCTGAAGATATGGATGTGTCCAAAGCCTATTTTCTTTATAAAATTAAAACTTTCCTGCCATTCTTGCTCTGTTTCACCAGGAAAACCGACAATAATGTCGGTGGTGACATTAAAGTGCTTAATTTGCTGGCGAGCTTGTTTAACCATGTCGGCAAACTCTTCTGTTTTACAGCGACTTGCCATACGTCTTAATACGGTATCTGATCCACTTTGTAGCGGTAAGTGCAAGTGAGGCATTAAACGAGGGTTTTTGAATAGGCTGAAGAAGCCTGAGGGGAGTTCCCATGGTTCTAATGAGCCTAAACGTAATCGTGGAATCGTGGTGTTATCTAAGATTGCTTGTATTAACTCAGATAAATTACTGTCAATATCACTGCCGTAACCACCTAGATGTACACCGGTTAGAATGGCTTCATTAATACCTTGTTGATGTAACGAATTAATTTCGTCAATAATGGTTTGCACTGACCGGCTGACTTCTTCGCCGCGGGCAACGGTGACAATACAAAAAGTACATCGATAGCGACAACCATCTTGTACTTTGATGAATGCCCGTTGTCTGCCTCGACTAAAGAGAGAAGTTTCCCCGGGTTCGGTTGCCATTGCTGGCATGGAATCTAAGTTTAATAGTGATAAAGTTTGCTCAACCAGCTGGTTTTTATCTTTATTGCTGACAACTAAATCAACGCCTAATAGTTGTGCGGCTTCATCTTCATTAAGTGTGACATAACAGCCGCTTACAACTAGTTTTGCATGTGGATTATCACGGTGAATGCGACGGATTAACTGGCGAGATTTGCGGGCAGCATCCGAGGTGACCGCGCAGGAGTTAATAATCACAACCTGTGCCTCATTCAAATCACGGGTGATTTGATGGCCAGATTTTTGGAAGGCCTGCGCCCATGTTTCTAACTCTGCCTCATTAAGACGACAGCCCAGTGTTTTGAGATGAATTAGCATTAACCGAAAAACCAATAAGCAATAAAAATTGAGGCAACAATGCCGAAAAAGTCGGCAATTATCCCACAAGCGGCAGCATGACGGATATTTTTGATGCCTACTGAGCCAAAATAAACCGCCAAAACATAAAATGTAGTTTCTGTACTGCCTTGTACAATCGATGATAAGCGTCCTGCAAATGAGTCTGCACCATAAACTTGCATGGTATCGACCATCATCGCTCTTGCGCCGCTGCCGCTAAAAGGTTTCATTAGTGCAGTGGGTAATGCATCAATAAAACGAGGATCTAGGCCAAACATGTGTACCCAATAGCGTATTAAATTAATAACCAGGTCTAATGCGCCACTGGCTCGAAATACCCCGATAGCAACCAGCATGGCAACCAGATAGGGGATAATAGTAACAGCTGTTTCAAAACCTTCTTTAGCGCCAGCTATAAAAGCCTCATAAGCATTGATCTTTTTATAAACTGCGCCACAAATAAAGCTAATAACCAGACTAAAAAGAATAATGTTACTAATAAGTGCAGATTGTGACAGCATTTCTGCTTGGCTAAGGTGAGCAAAATAAAACAAAATAGCCGAAACCAGCAAAGTAAACCCCGCCAGATATGAAAAAATAATCTTGTCAAATAAGTTGGTTTTTTGAACTACTGCAACCGCTAATAAGCCCATAATGGTTGAGACATAAGTGGCAATTAAAATAGGGATAAAAACATCGGTTGGATTGGCGGCACCTAATTGAGCGCGATAGGTGAAAATGGTGATAGGAAACAAGGTGACCGCAGAGGTGTTGATCACCAAAAACAAGATCTGTGCATTACTGGCTGTTTCGGGGGTAGGGTTTAAGGTCTGTAATTCTTTCATGGCTTTAATGCCTAATGGGGTGGCGGCATTATCCAAACCTAAGGCATTGGCTGAAATATTCATTACCATCGCTGCAAGAGCAGGGTGGTTTTTAGGTACATCGGGCATTAATCGACTAAAAAGCGGGGTGAGGGCTTGTGTTAATAAGTAAATAAAACCACTGCGTTCGCCTATTTTCATGATGCCTAGCCATAAAGCAAGTACACCTGTTAATCCTAAAGAAATTTCAAATGCCTTTTTAGAAAGGCTAAACATAGCCGTCATTATTTGTGAAAAAATCTGTTGATCACCTAAAACAATAAGTTTAAATAACGCGGTAACAAAGGCTGACAAGAAAAACAGAATCCAGATTAAATTGAGCATAGAAATGACTGTCTATAGGAGTGAATTGCTATTCTAGTGTAATTCAATAGCGTGTAGGCAAAAAAAAGGCTGTGTCAGAAAAGACACAGCCTGATATTAAACAAGGCTGTTACTCATTCCAAGGATGGATGAGACTCGGGTTAACAACCTAGGTAATGATTATTTCAAAAGAGTTAATAAATAAAAGTGATGGTATCCACAAATATATTATTTATTCAATATCCTTTGCTAATTTTTCAGCGTATCCAGTGTAACTACGAGGCGTTAGCTCTAGAAGCCCTTTTTTAGCATCTTCTGGGATCTCAAGAT
>WTAG01000216.1 GCA_013139755.1 Methylomarinum sp.
TGTACACTGAGTTTATAATCTCCCGATTAACAAAAACTATCCAAGAGAAATATGTCACTCACTACATTTTTAGAAAAAGTAAAAAACAACCAAGAAACCAGCTTTGATGAAACGATTTCTATTATCACTGACAATTATAACTATCAGCCTGCTGAATTTAGTAACGGCTTAAATGCACAGCGCCTGGTCAATACCGCTGGAAGTAATGAAGGCTCATGTAAAATCTTTGCATTTGCCCAAATCAACCAGCTAAGCCAACAACAAACGTTGTCTTTATTTGGTGATTTTTACAGAAAAGATGTCTTAGAAGATCCTGCTGGCACAGGACATCAAAACATCAGGAATTTCATGCAATATGGCTGGGAAGGCATCGTATTTTCTCAGTTGCCACTAACTGCAAAATAACCTTATTGCCAGGTGTGGAGCGGACTTCAGTCCGCTTTGCCTTACAAAACACTTACATTTAGCAGACTAAAGTTCGCTCTACGATTGACAGCTTTGCTACTTTTTCCTTCAATACCCCCATTATCTCCCCTACATCCATGCAAATAGACTACTTAATTATCGGACAAGGGTTAGCAGGTAGCTTATTGGCTTGGGAGCTTATCCAGCGTCAACAAAAAGTACTCATCATTGATAATGGCAAGGAAAATGCATCACTGGTAGCAGCTGGACTTATCAATCCAGTCACCGGGATGCGCTTTGTTAAATCAACAGATGTTGACCAACTTTTACCAAGTGCACGCCATTATTACCAGCAATTATCGCTCTACTTTCAAAAAGAGTTCTATATAGAAAAAACCATGCTACGCTTATTGCGTAACGATAAAGAGTTGTCAGCCTGCCAAAAAAGGCAACAACACCCCGAGTACCAAGACTATTTATCTGAAATAATCCCGACTAACTCAAAAATACATTCAACTCATGGTATTTTAAAACAACAACAAACAGGCTATTTATTAACACAAGCTTTATTAACGGCGCTAAAGAACTACTTTATTTCGATCAATGCCTACCAAACCACTGAGCTACATTATGATGAAATCAGGCTAAGTCCGTTATTACAATGGCAAAATATTAAGCCTAAACAAGTCATTTTTTGCGAAGGTCACCATGCCAACAATAATCCCTGGTTTGCATATCTACCTTTTCAGCCGGTTAAGGGTGAAATTATTACCGCGACCAGCACTCAGAAGATACAACAAAATATTCTTAATTATGGTCACTGGTTTATCCCATTAGATGCTTATCAATTTCGTACAGGTGCCACTTTTGATAGGGTTAACTTAAATACCTCCCCCACATTAGAAGCAAAAGAAACTCTGTTTAATTCGCTAAAGGGCGTTTATCCTGATTTATCAATTGATTGCATCCTTAATCAACAAGCAGGTATTAGACCCACAACTCAAGATAAACAGCCTTTTATTGGTCACCACCCTAACCACTACAATCTTTCTATTTTTAATGGTTTCGGTGCTAAAGGTAGTTTACAAATTCCGTGGTATTGCCAGCGTTTTGTAGATAATCTTTTAAATAACAGCCCTATCCCTAACGCCAGTGATATACTGCGCTATACTTCTAAGGTCGATAACCCTTAACTCTTTCCAACACATATGAATCAGCGCGTCTCGCTAACTGCACAAGCACATAATATTATCAAAGAACACTTAAACAGCGGCGATATTGCTATTGATGCGACAGTAGGTAATGGTCATGATTGTACTTTTCTTGCCAAGCAAGTGGGTAAACAAGGAACAGTATTCGGCTTTGATATTCAGAAACAGGCAATAGCAGCAACTCAACTCAAACTGGAGAGTGAAAATATAGTCAGCAATATTAAACTAATCCACGACAGTCATAGCAAAATGGATCAACACATACCTCTGCAACAGCAAGGTAAAATAAAGACCATTATGTTTAATCTAGGCTATCTTCCTGGTAGTGATAAATCCGTGATTACTCAGGCAGACGCAACACTTGTCGCAATTAATACATCATTGTCTTTATTAGCAGCAGACAGCATTCTTACGATTACCGCCTACCCAGGACATTCAGGAGGAGAAACAGAAGTAGCACAAATCAAACAATGGCTTTTACTACTCGATTCGGAGCAATACACACACCAGACAATATATAGCTCCGAGAAAATCACCGCACCGTTGCTTTTTATCATTCGAAAGAAACACATATAGACCAATGCTATGACCAAAACCATTCAATATCATAGGATCTGAATTTAAAATGGATCAAATAATCCCATGTGAATTCAACAATCAACGAAAGCATACTCGCTTCATTAGAGATGATATTAAAGCATCTGTTTTACCTGTTAACTTTTTAGGTCTAAAAGAAACGATTGCATGTAAATTGATTGACATTTGTTCTGCGGGTCTTCAACTGTCTACAAAAGAAAAATTCAGAACAAACACAACCCTGCTTTTAACTTTACAATTTGATAACGGTCGTGAGTTTAAGCTAAAAGCAAAAATACTACGACACACACAAAAGACAATTTATTTAAGCAATCACCATTTCAATATCAGCAAAGACACTTTAAAAAACAAAAACAATCCATTACATAGCGTTCATTTATTTGAGTCTGACAATAAGATAGAAGCAAAATATCGTTTTTTAAACATAAATTGCATTCGAGCCTTAACTTTTTCTCCTCTTGATTCAAAAAAACAGTACCAGCTGGCTTTCACTCTAAAAAACAAAAAAACAATTATAACGAACTCAAAATTTAAGCATTATCAACATTATATACAGTATGACTATGGCCTCAAATTTGACAGTATTAATGATGAATTAGGTGATTATTTGCTAAACACACAAACTGATTTGGTTTTCAAATAGTACTCACTTAATGCTGTAACATTTTCAATGCCAAATCAGCCATATTTTTAGAGCCACCACCTGTTCCCAGCTTATCTTTAACTACTGCTAATTCCCTTAACATCACATCTCTATATTTATCATCATCTAAAATTTTAGAGACTTCCGTTGCCAGTTTTTCCACGGTCACATCATGCTGGATTAATTCTTTAACGATGCTCTTTTCTGCAACGATATTAGGCAAACCAATAAACTTTGTATTGACTAAATATTTACCTAAAAAATAAGTGATTGCAGACAGTTTATAAGCAATAACCATGGGGATCTGCAACAATGCAATTTCCAAAGAGGCAGTACCCGATGTAGTCATAATGGCATCACAACATTGAATCACATCATAAGGCTGATGCTTAATAACATTAATATTAATTGATTTGTTGTTCAGGTATTCCTGCAATAATTCATCGCTAATTGAATCGGCTTGAGGTAGCAAAAACTGAATACCTTGATGCGATAGTGTTAACTTTTCAGCCGCGGCTAACATCACCGGTAACATGCGTTTAATCTCATTAACTCGGCTACCTGGCAAAATACCAACAACAGGCTTATCAGCTTGCAAAGAAAACTGTGTCATATCCTCAGCTTTACTGCGCTGTGCATGAACCTTATCAACCGAAGGGTGACCTACATACCTAACAGGTACATTCTCAGCTTCATAATAAGCTGTTTCAAATGGAAAAATAACCGCCATCATATCAATCGCTTTACCATAAGTAAGCACCCTGCCAGGCCGCCATGCCCAAACTTGAGGGCTGACATAAAACAATACTTTAATGCCATTTTTTTTGGCAAAACGCGCTAGTTTTAAATTAAATTCTTTGTAGTCTACACAAACCAATAAATCAGGTTTTTCTGCAACAATCAGATTCTGCATTAACTTTAAAGCAGCACGTATTTCAGCATAGTGTTTTAACACTTCAACTAGGCCAATCACTGCAATACCGCTGGAATCAAAACGAATATCTATCCCTGCTTGCTGCATTTTTTTACTACCCATACCTAGCCCTTTTATATTGGGCAATTGTTTTTTGATATCTAAAAACATGTGAGCAGCATGTTGGTCGCCAGAGGATTCTCCAGCGCTAAACATAATGGTTGGGGATTTTTCAGTCAAGAAAGGAGACCTTTAGAATGGAGAATAAAGAAAGGCAATAATGATGGGCTCGGCTGTTGCCTTTGCCCATCTACCTGTTTATTTTGTTAATACACCACGAATAACAGCAACAATTTCTCTAATGGTATCGTCTTCTAAAGAAGGACAAATAGGTAAAGAGAAACAGTTAGCGGCAACTGATTCCGTCACAGGTAATGAAACACCAGCACAGTCTTCTTTAAAGACATTTTGTTGATGTAATGGCACTGGGTAATACACAGCACAGCCAATTTGTTTATCTTGCAGTGCTTGTATCACTTCATCTCTGCGATCACACAATAAAGTGTATTGATGATAAACGTGTTCACCCAAACCATCTTCAAATGGTGTGGTTAAAGGCAAATCTGCCATTAATTCTGAGTATAAATGTGCTGCATGTCGACGCGCTTGATTGTATTGATCAATACGCTTTAATTTAGCGCGTAATACAACCGCCTGAAGATCGTCTAAACGACTATTGTATCCAATCACATCATGATAATAACGCACGTCAGAACCATGATTACGCAACATTTTTAATTTTTTAGCGGTTTCATCTGAATTAGTCACCACTAAGCCGCCGTCACCAAATGCACCTAAGTTTTTACTAGGAAAAAAACTAAAACCAGCCGCATTACCTATTGCACCTGTTTGTTGACCATTAATTCTTGCACCAAATGATTGGGCACAATCTTCTATCAACTTTAAGTCATGCTTATCACACAATGCTTTAATACCTGTTAAATCAGCAGGCTGACCAAACAAATGTACCGGCATAATCGCTTTTGTTTTAGGGGTAATGGCTTTTTCTATTGCTTCAACCGTAATATTGAATGTTTTTGTATCAATATCTACAAATACCGGCGTTGCACCCACATATTTTATTGCTTCAGCTGTAGCGATAAAAGTAAAAGCACTGGTGATAACTTCATCACCATCAGTAATACCCTCTGCTTCTAAAGCCAAATGCAAAGCATCGGTTCCTGATGCACAACCTACTGCATGTTTTACACCCAAATAATCAGCCGCTTCTTGTTCAAAAGCTTGTACGTTAGGGCCTAAAATAAAAGAACAATTTTCTATTGTTTGCGTTAAGCCTT
>WTAG01000230.1 GCA_013139755.1 Methylomarinum sp.
CATATAACCTAATTTACACTATATATATTGTATCGAAATAATCTCGTATTCTTTATCACCACTCGGCGTTTTAATCTTTACAATATCTTCGACTTCTTTACCAATAAGCCCTCTGGCAATAGGCGAACTGACAGAAATACGACTTTCCTTAATATCAGCCTCATCAACACCTACTATTTGATAAGTCACAACGTCTTCTGTATTAATATCTTCTATTTCAACAGTTGCGCCAAAAATAACTTTTCCACCAGCATCAATCGTTGTGACATCTATAATCTGAGCATTTGATAATTTACCCTCAATATCACTGATTCTGCCTTCAGTAAAACTTTGTTGCTCTTTTGCTGCATGATACTCAGCATTTTCTTTTAAATCACCATGCGCTCTAGCTGTTGAAATATCTTTAACAATCCTTGGCCTAACGACTGATTTTAATTCTTTTAATTCTTCACGCAGCTTATCAGCACCAACGACTGTAAGGGGGACTTTATCCGCCATATCTTTTCTCCATTCTTCTTAGTCCATTATTGATGGACAAATAAACAATAAAGGCTGACATAAGCCAGCCTTTATTTCATCTTTATCAGCACAGCGATCTAAAAGTCCGCTCTACTATTATTTCAAACTAGCATGCAAATCTTGTAAGCAATTCACATCACCCGCATCCAACTCACCCAAGGCATAACACGCTGCTTTTGCACCCGCCATGGTTGTGTAATAAGTCACATGATGCTGTAAAGCTTCACGACGCATAGTAAACGAATCGGTAATGGCTTTGACCCCGTCAGTCGTATTAATGATTAATTGAATTTCATCATTTTTAATCATATCAACCGTATTTGGCCGCCCTTCATTGACTTTATAAACAATATCACAAGCAAGCCCAGCTTCTTTAATCATTCTTGCCGTACCTTTAGTCGCCACAATTTGATAATTATTTTCAATTAACATTCGTGCAACTTCAACTACTTTAGGCTTATCTGCCTCACGAATACTAATCAGTGCTTTACCTCCAGCACTTAAATCTACACCCGCTGCTCGCTGTGATTTAGCAAAAGCTTCACCAAAAGTTTTACCAACACCCATAACTTCGCCCGTTGATTTCATTTCTGGGCCTAATAGAGGATCAACGCCTGGAAATTTAACAAAGGGGAAGACAGCTTCTTTAACCGAATAATAACTAGGCACGCACTCTTCAGTAACACCTTGTTCTATTAGTGATTTACCTGCCATACATAAAGCAGCTATTTTTGCTAAAGGATACCCTGTTGCTTTTGATACAAACGGTGCTGTTCTTGATGCTCTTGGGTTGACTTCTAATACATAGATGTTTTCGCCTTGTATGGCAAACTGCGTATTCATTAAGCCGCGAACACCCAAGGCTTCTGCCATTGCACCTACTTGCACCCGCAATTCATCTTGAATATGCTGAGGCAAATCATAAGGAGGAATAGAACAAGCCGAATCACCTGAATGCACCCCAGCCTGCTCAACATGCTGCATTAAGCCGCCAATTAACAAGGTTTCGCCATCATAAATAGCATCCACATCCATTTCAATCGCATCATCTAAAAAGCGATCTAGCAGTACAGGTGCATCATTAGAAACCCCAATAGCGCCTTTCATATAACGTTGCAATGCTTCATCGTTATACACAATTTCCATGCCTCGACCACCTAAAACATAAGATGGACGAACAACCAGTGGATACCCTAGGTCTTTAGCAACACCTATTGCCTGCTCTACAGAACGCGCAGTGCCATTAGGAGGCTGCTTTAAATTTAATTTATTCAGTAATTCTTGAAATCTTTCACGATCTTCCGCCAAATCAATAGCATCAGGAGAGGTACCAATAATAGGTGCACCTGCCGCTTCTAAATCACGCGCTAATTTCAATGGTGTTTGCCCACCATACTGCACGATCACACCTTTTGGCTTTTCTAGATGAATAATTTCCATTACATCTTCAAAGGTTAGTGATTCAAAATATAGACGGTCTGAAGTATCAAAATCGGTAGAAACCGTTTCAGGGTTACAATTCACCATAATGGTTTCATAACCTTCTTCTCGTAGCGCTAGTGCTGCATGTACACAGCAATAATCAAACTCAATCCCTTGGCCGATTCGGTTAGGGCCACCACCTAAGATAATGATTTTTTCTTTATCTGTAACCCGTGCTTCACATTCTTCTTCATAAGTAGAATATAAGTAAGCAGTATCCGATGAGAATTCAGCCGCACAAGAATCAATCCGTTTATAAACAGGGCGCACATTCTGTTGATGTCTTAATTTACGCACCTCAGATTGCTTAGCACCCAATAATTTAGCTAAACGCACATCAGAAAAGCCTTTTTGCTTCAACTTAAACAACTCATTACCTTTTAAGGTAGCTAAAGTTTTAGTTGCTAAGCTTTTTTCAGTTAACACCAAGTCTTCTATTTGTGCTAAAAACCAAGGGTCAATTCGACTGGCTTCATGAATATCATCAAATGACATGCCGCTACGGAAAGCATCAGCAACATACCATAGACGCTCTGGCCCAGGATGACGCATTTCACGCTGCATAATATCTGCTGCATTAGGATCCGTTAAATCTACGATTTCATCCAGTCCATCTACGCCAATTTCAAGCCCACGCAATGATTTTTGCAGCGATTCTTGAAAAGTACGTCCAATCGCCATCACTTCACCCACAGATTTCATCTGTGTGGTTAAGCGATCATCAGCTTGTGGAAATTTTTCAAAGGTAAAACGCGGTACTTTAGTCACTACATAATCAATAGAAGGCTCAAATGAAGCAGGGGTTGCACCGCCTGTAATTTCATTTTTTAACTCATCTAAAGTGTAACCAATGGCAAGTTTTGCGGCCACTTTTGCAATAGGAAACCCTGTTGCTTTAGACGCTAAAGCCGATGATCGAGAAACCCGAGGATTCATCTCAATCACTACCATACGACCATCTTCTGGATTAATCGCTACTTGTACGTTTGATCCGCCAGTATCTACGCCAATTTCACGCAATACTGCTAAAGAGACATTCCGTAAAATTTGATATTCTTTATCGGTTAAGGTTTGTGCTGGAGCTACGGTAATTGAATCACCAGTATGCACACCCATCGGATCAAAATTTTCAATTGAACAGATAATGATACAGTTATCGTTAGTATCACGCACCACTTCCATTTCGTATTCTTTCCAACCTAATACTGATTCTTCAACTAATAATTCATTAGTTGGAGATAAGTACAATCCTCGCTCACAAATCTCAATAAATTCTTCTTTGTTATAAGCAATACCACCACCGCTTCCACCCATAGTAAATGAGGGTCGAATAACCGTTGGGTAACCTACCTCTGCCTGTGCTGAAAAAGCTTCTTCCATGGTATGGGCTGTTTTAGAGCGTGCAACATCAAAGCCCAATCTACCCATTGCCTGGTTAAATAGATCTCTATCTTCAGCCATATTAATGGCCTCTTTCGTTGCTCCGATCATTTCCACGCCGTATTTTGCCAATACGCCATGCTTATCTAAATCTAAAGCACAATTTAATGCTGTTTGGCCACCCATTGTAGGTAGGACGGCATCAGGCTTTTCTTTTGCAATAATCTTTTCAACTGTTTGCCAGTCAATTGGCTCGATGTATATTGCATCAGCCATATCTGGATCAGTCATAATCGTTGCTGGATTAGAATTGACCAGAATGACGCGATAACCTTCTTCTCTTAGCGCTTTACACGCTTGAGTTCCTGAGTAGTCAAACTCACAGGCTTGGCCTATCACGATAGGACCCGCACCTAATAATAAAATCGATTTTATGTCGGTTCTTTTTGGCATAGTTTGTTAAATCTACTCTGTTATTGATTAGCTGAATGTGTATCCATCATCTCGATGAATTGATCAAATAAAGACTCTACGTCATGAGGACCCGGACTTGCTTCAGGATGCCCCTGAAAACCCATAGCAGGACAATCTGTACGTTCAATACCTTGCAGGCTACCATCAAATAATGAATGGTATGTTGCAGTTATATTGTCAGGCAAGGTACTCTCATTGACGGCAAAACCATGATTCTGACTACTAATCATCACTCGGCCTGTTGCTTTTTCTTGTACGGGGTGATTGGCACCATGATGACCAAACTTCATTTTCTCTGTTTTAGCACCGCTTGCTAATGCCAGTAATTGATGCCCCAAACAGATACCAAAGGTAGGGATTTTTTCATCTAAAATAGTTTTAATCGCGGATATAGCATATTCACACGGCTCAGGGTCACCTGGGCCATTAGAGAGAAAAACACCATCAGGATTCATTGCTAACACTTTCTCAGCCGTCGTTGTTGCAGGAACGACTGTAACCCGACAACCCTTATGAACAAGCAAACGTAGAATATTGCGTTTAACACCAAAATCATAAGCAACAACATGCTTAGTGGGATTTTCAGACTCGGTATACCCTTCGGTTAAAGACCATACATCTTGTGTCCATTCATATTCAGCTGCAACGGTCACTTCTTTAGCTAAATCCATTCCTTTTAGCCCAGAGAAACCATCAATCGCTTTTTGAGCATCAGCAATATCAATAGCGTCACCAGCAATAACACATCCACGTTGCGCACCTTTATCCCGAAGAATACGGGTTAATTTACGCGTATCAATATCAGCAATAGCAACGACCTTATTATCAAGCAAATATTGAGGTAATGATTTTTCGCTACGCCAGTTGCTTAGTTGAAGTGGTAAATCACGAATAACCAAGCCACTTGCATAAACAGCACTAGATTCATCATCTTCACTGGTTGTTCCTACATTACCAATATGTGGGTAAGTTAGGGTAACAATTTGACGGGCATAGGAAGGATCACTCAGGATTTCCTGATACCCCGTTAGGGATGTGTTAAACACAACCTCACCAACCGAACAGCCGTCAGCGCCTATAGACACTCCGTTGAACACGGTTCCATCTTCCAATAACAGCAAAGCAGGTTTACTCAAGATTAGCCACCTTAAAATGTGCAAAACGGGATAAGCCTGATGACTTACCCCGCTGAAATATACATACTAAAAAAAATAGTGTTAATTTTACGAAATTATACGGCTCAGGTCATTAAGAATTTTTAAGTCCAAGTACATCTTGCATATCATACAAGCCATTCGACTTGTCTTTTAACCAGACTGAAGCCCTGATAGCACCGTTTGCAAAGGTCATACGGCTGGTTGCTTTATGTGTAATTTCAACACGCTCACCCTCATCCGCAAACATGACTGTATGCTCTCCAACAATATCACCTGCACGAATAGTAGAAAAACCAATGGTCTTTCTATCGCGCTCACCGGTATCACCTTCACGCCCATAAATAGCACAGTCCTTTAAATTACGATCCAGTGCATCGGCAATAACTTCACCCATTCGTAAAGCGGTACCTGACGGAGCATCCACTTTATGACGATGATGAGCTTCAATAACCTCAATATCTGTATAGTCACCCATCACTTTTGCTGTCATTTCCAACAATTTAAGTGATAAATTAACGCCCACACTCATATTAGGAGCCAACACAATAGCAATATCTTTTGCCGCGTCATTAATAGCAGCTTTTTGTTCGTCACTGTAACCGGTTGTACCAATAACAACTTTTTTCCCAGCCTGACGACAAATTTCGATATAACCCATTGAGGGATCAGGGCGAGTAAAATCAATTAATACATCAAATTGGTCTACAACAGCAGCTAAATCATCAACCACTGTAACATCAACAGCACCTATTCCAGCCAATTCTCCAGCATCTTTTCCCACCGAAGAACTCTCAGGTCGAGAAACAGCGACATCAAAGGTGGTATTTTCTGATAATTCAGCCGCTTTAACCAAGCACAAACCCATACGACCTGATACACCTACTACAGCAACTCGCATGGTTTTATCCTGTTAATTTATCAAAAAAACTTTTTACACCATCAGTCCAAGAATGCTCTTGAGGACTATGATGCTTTCCTCCGCCAGATAATGACTCTCTTAACTTTTCAAGCAACGCTTTCTGCTCTTTGGTTAATCGCACTGGCGTCTCGATCTGCACTTTACAAAGCAAATCACCTACCGCACCACCACGAACAGGCTTGACACCCTTACCTCGCAACCTAAACAACTTACCTGTTTGAGTTTCTGCAGGAATTTTAAGCTTCACCTTACCATTTAAGGTTGGAACTTCTAACTCGCCACCCAAACAGGCACTAGGGAAACTAATGGGAACTTCACAATATAAATTAGCGCCATCACGGGTAAATATTTGGTGATCTTTTACTTGTATCTGTACGTACAAATCGCCAGACGGCCCACCATGTACTCCAGCCTCACCTTCACCCGCCAAACGAATACGATCACCAGTATCTACACCAGCGGGGACTTTAACTGATAGTGTTTTATTTTCTTGAGTACGGCCTTTCCCATGACATGGACGACAAGGGTCTTTAATTTGTTGTCCGGCACCATGACAAGTTGGACATGTTTGCTGTACAGAAAAGAAACCTTGCTGCATCCTGACTTGTCCATGCCCTTGGCAAGTTGTACAGGTAACTGGACTAGAGCCTTTTTTAGCACCAGAACCATGACATGCTTCACAAACCACCAAAACAGGTACTTTAACTGTTGCTTCTGTACCGCCGACAGCCTCTTCTAATGTTAGCTCAAGGTTATAGCGCAAATCAGATCCGGCTTGAACATTGCTTCGCCTTCTGCCACCACCGCCGCCAAAGATATCACCAAAAACATCACCAAAGATGTCTCCAAAATCACCTGATCCACCACCAAAACCACCAGCGCCACCACCCATGGATTGATCAACCCCAGCATGACCAAATTGATCATATGCGGCTCTCTTTTTCGCATCGGATAAAATTTCGTAAGCTTCTTTGACTTTCTTGAACTTCACTTCTGCTTGTTCAGGGTTATCTGTGTTTCTATCCGGATGAAACTTCATCGCCATACGACGATAACTTTTCTTTATTTCGGCTTCACTGGCATTTTTATCAACGCCCAATAATGTATAAAAATCTTCTTTTGCCATAACGTAAATAACCGCCAGCATAAACCGGCGGTTTTTTTAGTCCCCTAAGTATCAGAAAAAACATAAGTCGAACTGACTCATGCCAGAAACAACTTATTTTTTATCGTCGTCTTTAACTTCTTCAAACTCAGCATCAACTACATCATCTGCCGGCGCAGATTCTGAAGCCGTGTCTGCGCCTGCTTCCGAACCACCTTCAGCCCCTGCTTTTTGTGCATAAACACGCTCAGCCAATTTACCAGACAATTCAGTTAAAGCCGTTGTTTTCGCTTCAATTGCATCTTTATCGTCAGATTTTACAACTTCTTGCAACTCAGCAACTGCAGTTTCAATTGCTGTTTTTTCTTCAGCAGAAACTTGCTCACCCAACTCTTCCATCGATTTCTGAGTCGCATTAATCATACTTTCTGCAGTATTTCTTGCTGACACCAACTCAGTGACTTTTTTATACTCATCAGCATGCGCCTCAGCATCTTTAATCATACGATCGACTTGATCATCAGATAAACCGCTAGATGCTTTAATGACAATAGATTGCTCTTTCCCCGTTGCTTTATCTTTAGCCGATACATTCAAAATACCGTTCGCATCAATATCAAATGCTACTTC
>WTAG01000678.1 GCA_013139755.1 Methylomarinum sp.
ACAGCCTTACTAAAATGGGCGCGTTCAGATAGAACATGGGCACGTTGCCAGGCGAGTTCTTTTAAAGGTACGGTGCAATTAAGTCCTTTGCCACCTTGTTCAAAAAAGTTATCAAGGGCCTTATCAAATGCTTTGGCGGGGACATCTTGAGCTTCGTAGATTAATAATTGCTGCGTTTGTTCTGCAAATAAGGTGTGAATGCGTGGTGATTTGCTATGGCTTATAGGGTGGCCAAATACTGCGTAACGATCGACTGTACTCATGCGATTTCTCTCTTGCTCATCCAGAGCTCCCATAAAATAGTTAAGATGACAATTGATATGGCTAGGGCGATGTCTATCCATATAAAATATTCATAAAAAGCCCCAATCACAGAAGAGCTGCCTAAAAACAAACCCACTAAGCTGAAACGAGAGCCAATACGTAGGCCATCAAGCATGGTTGCTAAGGATAGAATTAATAAAATAACTAAGCCGGCACTTTGGGGAGTTAATTGTCCCGACTTTTGCAGTAAAAAAGCACCAGTAACTACCAGTAAAGTGGTTGCCCAGTGGGTAGACTGTTCATTTATAATTTCTTTAAATTCACCGTCTTTATGCTTTGATTGTAGCCATGCAATAATAACGGCAAAAATAGCAAAAACAATCACCATGATGATCCAGTAGCCGTAACCGTCATCAGGGGAGAAGTCTGTAATTGCAATACCTGCAAGTGAAAGGATGAGAAGGAATATTAAAATAGCTTCTTCAATCTGAAATCGTTTTCTTTCTGTGATGTATTGATTTTCTGGCATGATGATTTCCTATTATTATTATTGTTTTTCAGCTGGTATCTCGGGATAAATATATCAAAATTGCACTGTATTTTTGATTATGACCGAACTATCTCAAGAGGCACATAGTTTTGCTACGTAACGATTGAGATTGTTTGGGCGGGAGCAAAAAGGTTAGAAAAACTTAAGGTTGATGTATTTATTTCGTGCTACCGCCTAGCCATTGAGCGACAGATTTTGCGTAATAAGTGAGTATGGCATCACTTCCTGCGCGCTTAAAAGCGAGTAAAGACTCCAGTACCACTTGTTTTTCATCCAGCCAGTCATTCATCGATGCAGCTTTTAGCATGGCATATTCACCACTGACCTGATAGGCGAAAGTGGGGACTGAAAATTGATCTTTAGCGCGGCGAATAATGTCCAGATAAGGCATGCCCGGTTTAACCATAATCATATCTGCGCCTTCGTTTAAGTCCAGTTGAATTTCACGCAGTGCTTCATCTGAATTGGCAGGGTCCATCTGGTAGCTTGATTTATTACTTTTGCCTAAATTACCGGCTGACCCTACGGCATCTCTGAAGGGGCCGTAGAAGCTAGAGGCGTATTTCGCGGAATAGGCTAAGATTTGTGTATTAATATGTTGATTGGACTCTAGCGTGGCTCTAATCGCTGCAATTCGTCCGTCCATCATGTCTGAAGGGGCGACAATATCAACACCCGCTTCGGCATGAGAAAGGGCTTGTTTGCATAAGACCTCTACGGTTTCATCATTAATTACATAGCCGTCTGTGTTAATCAGTCCATCCTGGCCGTGAGAGGTGAATGGGTCCAGGGCAACATCAGTAATAATACCTAAATCGGGACAGGCTTTTTTTAATGCTCTTACACAGCGTTGGGCAAGTCCTTCGGGGTTATAGGCTTCTCTGGCATCATCTGATTTTTTATCAGCAGCTGTTACAGGAAATAAAGCAATAGCTGGGATACCTAATTGGCTGATCTGGATAGCTTCTTTGATGAGCAAATCAATTGAAAGTCGTTCAACACCTGGCATGGAAGCAATTTGTTCTCGTTTATTACTGCCATCAATAACAAACATAGGGTAAATAAGGTCATCAACTGAAAGTCTGTTTTCTCGCATTAAACGACGGGAAAAATCGTGATAACGCATTCTTCTCATGCGAGTGCTTGGGAAAAGGATGTTATTATGTGGCATATTATTTTAGAATAATTTTTTAGTATTTGATTGTAGTATGTTTAAGGTACTATAAACCTGTTTTTAAAACTTAATTGTATCAGTGTACCTGTATATAGGGTACTTAAAAAGGAAGGCTTTAGGCTTTCTAATAAGGTGAAAATTTTTATGAAAATGCAATATGGTAAAAGAGTTTTTTTATTTGCTATCTTGGGATTGATTGCTGGGTTATTTCCAATGACTCAAGTGGTCGCAGCTGATTTGCTCGCACCTCAGGTTGCCATTGAGAAGACATCTAATGAATTAAAAGAAAAGCTTCAAGAGGAAGGGTTTTCTCAAGATTTTGCACAAATAAATGTATTTGTTGAAGAAGTTATTAATCCTCATGTGGATTTTAATAGAATTTCTGCATTGGTTTTAGGTAAGTTATGGAAAAAAGCGACTAAGGATGAAAGGGTAAGATTTAAAGATGAGTTCAAAATCTTATTAGTTAGGACTTATTCTCGTGCTTTTGTAGAATTTAAAGACTGGTCTGTACGATTTTTACCTTTAAAATTGACTGAGAGTACTAAGAAAGTGATTGTTAAAACAGAAATTTTACAGCCTGGTATTCAACCTTTAGCGGTTAACTACAGAATGGTATTAAGAAAAGGCAAATGGAAAGTTTATGACATTATGATTGAAGGGGTCAGCTTGGTGACAAACTATCGCAGCTCAATTAAGGGTGAGTTTAAAAAGTCGGGATCTTTGAGTGCAGTTATTGAAAAATTATCTAAACGAAATATGGCGGCATTAGCAGCAAAAGATAATTCATAAGCTGTTCTCTTCACTTCCTGTTCTTACACAAGAGCAGGAAGTTCTTTTAAAATCCTTATATTTTCTTTTTATGTCCACGTCTACAACTCAGGACACGCTTTACGCTAGTCCAATAGCGTCGGTGAATTCTTTTAAGTTTGATGAATCAGTAGTTAATGTTTTTCCTGACATGATTCAGCGCTCGGTTCCCGGTTATCAAGCAATTATTTCTGCCATAGGTCTGTTAGCCGAACGCTACGCTCAAGAGCAGAGTGTTTGCTATGATTTGGGCTGTTCTTTGGGTGCCGCTACTTTATCTATGCGACATCATATTGCTGTGCCTCAATGTAAAATTGTTGCCGTTGATAACTCTGAAGCAATGATTAAGCAATTAAAAAATAAAATCGCCGCGGATGATTGTGCTGTAGAGGTTGAAGTTGTCTGTGATGACATTCGGGATATTGAGATTAATAATGCCTCGGTTGTGGTGCTCAATTTCACTTTGCAGTTTATTCCAATAAAAGACAGGCAAGCATTTTTGGGGAAAATATACCAAGGCTTGTTACCTGGTGGTATTTTGATTTTGTCAGAAAAGTTAAAATTTGATGATCCACGGCAACAGGCATTGCAAACTGATTTACATCATGTATTTAAAAAATCACAAGGCTACAGTGATTTAGAAATCAGTCAAAAACGCTCTGCTCTTGAAAATGTGTTGTTAGCTGAAACATTTTCCACTCATCAGCAGCGTTTAAGTGATGTTGGCTTTAGCAGTACTGAGGTATGGTTTCAGTATTTTAATTTTGCTTCTATGATTTCCCTAAAATGATCGATTATCAGCCGTTATATAAAGTCTTGCTCGATGCAAAAGCCGATGCATGGGTAGATATGTTGCCATCACAGTTAGCACAAGCATTTGATCTGAGTGCAAATGGTAATGCGGCTGCTTGGTTGGATACCATTGAACAATTACTTAATGTATTGCCATCGACAATTTCATTAAATGCTAATCAAGTAAAAGCAGGTGAGGGTTCTGATTTAGATGAGCTTAGTCGTGCAATGCTTTTAGAGCAGTTAAAG
>WTAG01000269.1 GCA_013139755.1 Methylomarinum sp.
TTCTTGTGAGATTGCCATTTTTGATATTCCTCTAAACTGATTGATTATATCAAGAGTTACTCTCAAATAATCGCAATTACTAAAGATATATAGCTAAATTTTTCTATTTAAACCCTTTAGCTAAAATATATACCTCTTTACTTCTTGCTCTTGATGATTTTGGTTTCCTTATCACCACACTAGCAAATGATTCGGCAACTTGTTTTTTATATTCATCAAAACCCGCGCCCTGAAACATTTTAATCAAGAAGACACCACCTTTTGTTAAAACTGTTTGGGCCGTATCCAGCGCCAACTCTGCCAAATAGATTGATCGAGGTAAATCCATCCCTTTGTTACCACTCATATTAGGTGCCATGTCTGACATCACCAGATCGACAGGCGCACCATCTAAAACTCGATACAATTCATCCAGCACCGCATCTTCTCTGAAGTCACCCTGAATAAAGTCCACACCATCAATTGGATCAATTTCCAGCAAATCCAAAGCGATGACTTTGTTTTTTTTCCCTACAATCTTACGCGCATAGTCTGACCAGCCACCTGGTGCAGCACCCAAATCAATGACATTCATCCCAGACTTTATAATTTTATCTCTCTCCTGGATTTCTATTAGTTTAAACGTAGATCGAGAGCGATACCCCATTACCTGAGCTTTTTTGACATATTCATCATCAAAATGTTCCTGCATCCATTGATTACTGCTTTTGCTACGCGCCATATCGTTTGTAGTGTAGAATTATCATTTTTTTATTAAGTTAGGTAGTCGTGTGAATTCTGAGAAGAAAAAGCAATTTAAATCGCAAGCTCATTCATTAAAACCCGTCATTACAGTCGGTCAAGCAGGGTTAACAGAATCCGTACTAAAAGAGCTTGAAATAACACTGGATACTCACGAACTAATAAAAATAAAAATCCGTGCCGAAAAAGAAGAACGCGAGAAAATACGAGATCAGATTATCACTGAGTCAAAAGCAGAACTTATCCAGTCTATTGGACAAATCATTGTGATTTATCGCAAAAAACCCAAGGTAGAAGTAAAACCAGCCGGCCCAAGACGAAGATAACAAGCATTTATTTCAACATTCCCTAGGCAATAGCTCCTGCATTACTATACTTACCTAGATCCATGAGGTATCCAGCAGGGGCTTAGGGATTATAATCAATTGAGAAATCAGCAATTAAAAAGATAAGCCCTTCTTTTCCTTTCGTCTTGAGTCTGCTTTTATCAAATATACTGAATAGAAAGAATTTCGTATTCTTTGTTACCACCTGGTGCTTTAACCATAACAACATCCTCTACTTCCTTACCTATTAGCGCTCTTGCTATAGGAGAGCTTACCGAAATACGCCCTTCTTTAATGTCAGCCTCATCAACACCAACTATCTGGTAAACCACCACATCCTCAGTATCAATATCTTCAATTTCAACTGTCGCACCAAAAACAACTCGGCCACCAGCATCTACCGTTGTAACATCAATAATTTGCGCATTAGATAATTTCCCTTCTATATCAGATATCCGCCCTTCACAAAAACTTTGCTGTTCTTTTGCTGCATGATATTCGGCATTTTCCTTTAAATCGCCATGCGCTCTGGCTTCTGAAATTGCAGCAATAATCCTTGGTCTCACTACATTTTTTAATTCGTCTAGCTCTACCTGTAATTTATCAGCGCCTGTGACGGTAAGAGGTACCTTATCCATTTTAAACTCCAACTCTACTTAGTCCATTATCAAGGACAATCAAACAATAAAGGCTGACTATAAGCCAGCCTTTTTAAATACTTTTAACGTAGCGGACTAAAGTCCGCTCTACACCTAATTTAAACTACTGTGTAAATCTTGCAGGCAATTAACATTCCCCGCATCTAACTCACCCAATGCATAACATGCCGCTTTTGCACCTGCCATGGTTGTATAGTAAGTAATGTGGTGTTGTAAAGCTTCTCTACGCATAGTAAAAGAATCTTTAATTGCCTTCACTCCGTCAGTCGTATTAATAATCAATTGAATTTGATCATTTTTAATCATATCAACGGTATTAGGTCGCCCTTCATTTACTTTATAAGCCACTTCACACGGAATACCAGCTTCTTTAAGCACTGCCGCCGTGCCTTTAGTCGCAACAATCTCATAGCTTTTCTCTATCAGCATTTTTGCAATTTCAGGTAATTTCTGCTTATCAACTTCACGCACACTAATTAAAACCTTGCCAGTGTGGCTTAAATCTACACCTGCCGCACGTTGTGATTTAGCAAATGCCTCACCAAATGTTTTACCGACCCCCATCACTTCACCAGTAGACTTCATTTCTGGGCCTAACAACGGATCAACACCAGGGAATTTCACAAAAGGAAAAACGGCTTCTTTTACTGAGAAGTAACTTGGGATACGCTCTTTAGTATAGCCTTGCTCTTTTAAAGAGATTCCAGCCATACATAAAGCAGCAATCTTAGCTAAAGGATAACCTGTGGCCTTTGAAACAAACGGAGCGGTTCTTGATGCTCTAGGATTAACTTCCAGGACATAAATAGTTTCCCCCTGAATCGCAAACTGAGTATTCATTAAGCCTCTTACGCCTAATGCCTCAGCCATTATAGCAACCTGCTCTCTCAACTGATCTTGCAGATGCTCAGCTAAATCATAAGGGGGAATAGAACATGCTGAGTCACCTGAGTGAACGCCTGCCTGTTCAATATGTTCCATCAAACCACCGATTAAAACAGTTTCGCCATCATAAATAGCATCCACATCCATTTCGACTGCGTCATCAAGAAAACGGTCTAATAATACAGGTGAGTCATTAGAGACAGTGACCGCCTCTTTCATGTAGCGACGCAAGCCTTCTTCATTTATCACGATTTCCATCGCGCGACCGCCCAAAACATAAGAGGGTCTTACTACCAAAGGATATCCCAACTCTTTCGCTTGACCTACTGCTTGCTCAACTGATCTTGCAGTTGCATTCGGTGGCTGCTTCAAATTCAAACGTTCTAATAGTTTTTGGAATCTTTCTCTATCTTCTGCCAAATCAATTGAATCAGGCGAAGTTCCGATAATTGGTGCACCCGCTGCTTCCAAAGCTCTCGCTAATTTCAATGGTGTTTGACCACCATATTGAACGATAACGCCTTTTGGTTTCTCTAATTCAATAATTTCAAGTACATCTTCTAATGTTAATGATTCAAAATATAAGCGATCAGAGGTATCAAAATCCGTAGATACAGTCTCAGGATTACAGTTAATCATAATGGTTTCAAAACCATTTTCACGTAATGCTAATGCCGCATGTACACAGCAATAGTCAAACTCAATCCCTTGTCCAATACGATTTGGACCACCACCTAAAATAATAATCTTGTCTTTATCGGTGACATTAGCTTCGCACTCTTCTTCATAAGTAGAGTACAAATAGGCGGTATCAGATGAAAATTCAGCAGCACAAGAATCTATACGCTTATAAACAGGGCGAATATTCTGCTTGTGGCGTGCCTTTCTAATATCCGACTCTTTACTATCAAGCAACTTAGCCAAACGCTCATCAGAAAAACCTTTGCGTTTAAGTCTGTATAGCTCACCCTCACCTAGGGTCGCTAAGGTTTTAGTCGACAATGATTTTTCACTTAAAACTAAATCTTCAATTTGCGCTAAAAACCAAGGGTCAATTTTACTGGCTTCATGTATATCATCAAAACTCAAACCACTTCTAAAAGCATCTGCCACATACCATAGACGCTCTGGTCCTGGGTGGCGCATTTCACGCTGAATTTTATCCTGAATATTGTCCTCTTTTAAATCAACAACTTCATCAAGACCACTGACGCCAATTTCCAGTCCACGCAATGCTTTTTGTAAAGACTCTTGAAAAGTACGCCCAATCGCCATCACCTCACCCACAGATTTCATCTGCGTAGTTAATCGGTCATCTGCCTGTGGAAATTTCTCAAAAGTAAAACGTGGCACCTTAGTAACAACATAATCAATAGTTGGCTCAAATGATGCCGGTGTTGCGCCACCAGTTATTTCATTTTGCAATTCATCCAGTGTATAACCCACTGCCAACTTTGCTGCTACTTTAGCAATTGGAAAACCGGTTGCTTTTGATGCTAATGCAGAGGAGCGAGAAACACGAGGGTTCATCTCAATCACTACCATACGACCATCTTCTGGATTGATAGCAACCTGTACGTTTGAGCCACCGGTATCCACACCAATTTCACGCAGTACCGCCAAAGAAACATTACGTAAAATCTGATATTCTTTATCTGTTAATGTTTGTGCAGGCGCAACGGTAATTGAATCACCGGTATGCACACCCATAGGATCAAAGTTTTCGATAGAGCAGATAATGATGCAATTATCTTTAGAATCACGCACCACTTCCATCTCATATTCTTTCCAGCCCAAGACAGATTCTTCAATCAATAATTCATTGGTTGGTGATAAATACAGTCCACGCTCACAGATATCAACAAACTCTTCTTTATTGTATGCAATACCACCACCACTTCCACCCATAGTAAATGAGGGACGCACTACCGTTGGATAGCCTACTTCAACCTGTGCCGCAAAAGCCTCTTCCATGCTATGTGCTGTTTTAGATCTGGCAACTTCAAAACCTAGTCGGCCCATCGCATCGTTGAACAACTGTCTATCTTCGGCCATATTAATGGCCTCTTTAGTTGCACCGATCATTTCTACATTGTACTTTTCCAACACCCCATGAGCATCTAAGTCCAATGCACAATTTAATGCGGTTTGCCCGCCCATAGTCGGTAAAACCGCATCTGGACGTTCTTTTTCAATAATTTTTTCGACCGTCTGCCAATCAATTGGCTCAATATAAATGGCATCCGCCAT
>WTAG01000698.1 GCA_013139755.1 Methylomarinum sp.
TGAACTTCGTGCATCAGCACCTATATTATTTTAACGGGGCAGTCCCTTAGCTCCTCTTGATACAACATGTAGTATTCTCGTATTTGATTGAAAACACTTGTATAGCAATTCATACATGCTATCTAGCATCTTTAGCTGGTTTTAAAAAAACACGATATATTGTGGCAGGAGGTTCTAAGGGACTACCCCGTTTAAATTATTAATCCAATCCAGCAATAGCAGTTCCAGGTTCGGTGCCTCACTGCTTATATCGACAGATTCCGATGCTGAGATATGATCCGGATTGGTAATTACTGCCGTCATAGCGACAGCAATCAGTTCAAATGCCTGTTCGGGTGAAGATGCAATACCTCGGATTCCGATATCGGCCTCGTGTTCGAAGTGTTCCCAGCAAGGTATCATGACTTTATTATTTATAAATGACCTTACACTAATAATAGCCAGCAAATAATGAAAGGTGTCGTTAGGTTAAATTTGGATCACACAAAAAAACAAAACAGGAACGGGATATTTCTACTTGATAGCCGTCCTTATTCACGGCACTCATGTATTCTCTGTTTAAAGAATTCTTCAGGTCCCTGTACATTTAAGACCTGAAAGAGTGAGCGTAATCTGTTGAAGTCTAATCTACTGGATTTTTTTCAAGATTGCACTCTTATTCCTGTTTTTGCAGGGAAAAAAGCCTTTGCTTGCAATAAGATTTCCACTTTTTGCACTTCTGGATGTTTTGCCAATCGAAATGACTTGTGCAGCACCTATTTTGTATTGATACTTATAGTTTTAAAATTGTTAATAATTTTCAATTAATTACAAATGACTCTATTCTCCAGTTAGTAAACGGTATGGGTATTAAGGACAGAGCCAAATAACACTTACTTAACATTTAATAAAAAACCAGAGTCAGTGATAAGCTAGTTGCGAATGTGTGACATTAAATACTGTCAAATGATGTACATCATATTTTCAAAACATGCTAAAAACCCAACATCACAATTGGCACATTCTTTCTACCCGAAAAGTTCTCTTCAGACTCACCCAAAACGCCCGCTTCTCTAGCCATTCGACGAAAATTATCCGAACGATTTGTGGTTTGTGAGGCCACTAATATTAATTCTAGCTCTAATGGTGATAAAGATTTCATCAGGTTCTTTACTAATACTGGTTTAACGCCGTTACCACCAAAATCACCTAACGATAAAGCTCTGGAAAATCCATAAAACTGTTGCATGCGACTTTCGCAAAGTTGACTGTATCGCAGTCTGTTTTTTTTATTTTTTAAGGATTCTTTAATTGCCAACGTTGCAATAGCGGCATTATAAAAAGCATTTTGTACGCCATGAGAGAAAATAGGGTCGACAAAAGCGGCTGCATCACCAATACAATAATAATTCTCACCACAGATATTTTTAGAATAATAAGAATAATCGGGGCGACACTGTAACGAGCCTTCGACAAATTGAGCGGATTCCAGTAGCTTATTTAAGTGAGGGACTTGCTTACAGGTTTGCTTGAAGAATGCTTCCCGTTGCTGTCGATCCATGCCTTTGGCTCGTTCCGTTGGCACAACCAAGCCGACACTGGTTTTTCCTCGCAACACAATATGCCAAATCCAGCCCTGCTCAAATGACATGACAAAGGTGACTGGTTTAACATTGAATAAGTCATCTGCTGAGTGGTTTTTTCGATCTACACCGACATACTGGGAGTTTTTGAAATACCCCCAAAGTGACAAAAAGTTTAATTGACTGCTGATAGTCTGTCTGACTTTAAATTGGTTGGCTAAAAGAGAGTTATATCCACTGGCGTCTATCACATACTGACATTGAATAGTCCCTTCATAATGACTGTCGCCACGCTTGTCGGTATAAATAATTTGCGGGTATTGAGCATCACTAAAATCAACTTTTTTGACAGCCACCTGATTAAATACATTGGCACCGCGAGTTTCAGCGTGTTTTAACAGAATATTATCAAAAATATCACGTTCAATATGTAATCCTGGACGTGTATAACCAAAATCAGAAAATTTAATTTGATGAACCTGATTATTCCAAACAGTAACGCTACCCGCTTTGGTAACAAAACCTTGTTGCTGGATTTTTTCTGATACGCCTGTCATATCAGTAAATTTCCAAAAATGTGGGATAAGGCTTTCACCTACTTGATTACGAGGAAAATTAGCGCGTTCAAATAAAACCACATCTATGCCAGCCAGTGCTAGATGTGTTGCTGCACTGCTTCCACCAGGGCCTCCACCAATAACAACGACATCACATGCCTTTGGAATGCCATTCATTTAATCTATCCTTAAAATCGTAGTAGCCATCTGTTTACCGATGTTTTGTATTCCATATACTCAGTACCGAACTGTTGTTGAAGTAGTGGTTCTTCATAAAACACCACCAGTAACTGAAAGCATATCGCCACACATACGCCGTATAACAACATGAAGGATTCAGCATAAAGCAGCCCCCAAGCTAAAATTACGCAAAGAACACCGATATACATCGGGTTGCGAGTGTAATGATACAAGCCTCTAACCACTAAGTGTTTAGGTGCTTGAACAGGTGCAGGTGTGCCTCTACCAAAAAACATAAAATCCCAAACACACCAACAGTAAATAGATATCCCAATCACAAACATTAACAAACCAGATAGCAGAAATAGACTATCTGTTGTCATGACTTCTGCAGTGATTAGTAACGGGCCTATTACGGCGACAATACCTGGTACTAATAGGGTAAAGATAATGGTTTTAAATAATAAAATTAGCATTTCTATGTATTTTCTTTTTGTAGTAGTCACGATTGATGCGCATCCTATCTTCAGCATATCCTATATTATTTTCTTAATGAAAGTGGCTCCAGCATTTAACCTATAATATGAATCAAAAGCTAATTTATTCATCAATAAACAATGGGTTGCGTTATTTTATTTCCCCCTCACCCAACCCTCTCCCTCTGGAGAGGGCTATTTAAAGCCTAGTTATTTTTTTGCTCTTAATTCACATTATAGTGACTATTCATGCTGGTTTAACCTTGATAATCAACGGACAAAGTACAAAACCTAACAAAACACCCACAGCAACGACACTTGCTAAAATCCTCAGCGAGGTACTTTCTGCGGTGATAAGGCTACCAAATGCCAAGGCGCTAGTTAACATTGAAGCTGCCATTGCTTGATAAGTTAAGCTAATATCGCCACCACGATTTTCTTGATAAAAAATACCGTAATCAACACAAATAGCCACAACCAGTAAAAAACCGACTAAATGTAAAAAGCTAATAGCTACTCCGGTAAAAGACCAAACAGTTAGAATCAAAAATGCCGATAATACGGCTGGCAACAGGGTTTGTATGGCTTTGAATAGGCTTTTATACCGAACAATCAACAACAGGATAATAAGTGTCATTCCGATCATTAACAAAATCTGCGCCCTATCCGTGTAATCTTTAGTCATATTGTTTAGCATATCGCGTTGACTAAAATATTGGGCGCCGTCTATTTCATCCATGGCTTTTTGTATGGCTTGAGGCTGATGTTCACCTAGCCAAATCATAACAATAGTCTGTTGTTTACCTTTGATGATACGACTATCAATAATTTTTTTAACTGGCGTATTAAGCACCTGATCTAACAATAATGATTCTGTTGGTGCATACACCAAGTCACCCAATCGCTTAACCGATAGACCTTGTTGTTTTAATACTTGTTGCCAAAGCGACTGTTTATCTGTGGTCAAATACGTTTGTAAGAGTGTTTGATTATGCTGTTGTTGCCGTGCAGACAGTAACCACGGATAGAGTCCAAAATAATCAGACAACAGCCCTTTTTGTTTTAACTGATCTAATGTCGGATAAACCATTTCTGATTTCTGCAGTGCGGTTTCAATCGTCTCACCTGTCACTAGTACGAAGCGTCCTGGTTCTATACTGGTCATCCGCGCACGAATCCGTTTATCATTTTGTTTTAGATAATCTAATTCTGGAGTCAATTCCTGCATATCTTTCATCCAATGCAATGATTTTAATCCTAACACTGAAAAAGCCAACATGATAAGCAGTAAAGTAATCAGCCATGGTCTATAACGCTGACAAAAACCAGCCCAGCTAGCAATTAGAGGTATTTTTAATTGATGATGATTGCTAGTCAAAAGCCTCGGAAAGATAAAGCGCGTTAATAATAAGCTGACCAATATGCCTGTTGCAGCATAAACAGCAACCTGTTGAAACCCTGGGTAACCCGATGCACCGAGCGCAATATAACCAATCATTGTGGTTACTCCACCCAACAACATACTTGGCCAGATTTTAGCAATAACAGCCACTCTTTTGGCACTATCGACTGAATTAGCATGTGCCACGGCATGAATGGGATAATCAATACAAATTCCGACTAGGGTTGAGCCTATGGCAACCGTCATGCCATGCACATAACCAAAAACCAGATAAGTGCTGAGGATTGCGCTTAAGATAACGATTGCAAGTAAGGTGAAGACTTGAAATGAAACGCTAAAAGAACGAAATATTAATAAAAATAATAGTACTAAGGCGATAGATGACAGGATACTGACTTTGGTAATATCACCCTGTATTAGCGTTTGTGTTGCCACCGCAAAGATGGGGACACCTGTCATTTCAAGCTGGTATAAACTCTGCTGATTTAGTGTGCTAAACACCTGTCTAATAGCAGTTTGTATACGGCTTTGTTGTGGAGCATCCAAACCTGCCATGGCTGTCTCTAACAGCAGATTCTGGTAATGGCTATCCTGACTTAGCACTTGTTGCATCTGCCCTGCTATTGATTGAAAACCATTCAACGTTAATAGCAGCGGGTCTTGTAAGGCAATCTGCTTAAACATTGCACCTTGTGGTGATAACAACAGTTTTTTCAGTAATGCAGCTCTTTGTTGTAATCCTTGTTCAGTAAATAACGACTCTAAATCTTGTTCTGGGTTAAGACTGTGCATTGCAGCAGCATAATGTGCGTACAAATCTTGCATAGTTTTTGGGATATTACTTTTCTGTCCAGGCAACCAAACATCTTCCACACCGTCTATGGCGTTTAACTGATTTTGCAATGCTTGCACAAAGGTTTTAGATACTTCTGCTTGATCAGCTGACCCTATAGAAATCAGATAGCGCCGTGATAATGTACCCGTTTGCATTTCACTGGCTAACAAAATTTCTTCTGCATTATCACCGGCAATAATAAAGGCTGAGAGATCCGTTTTAAAATCAACTCCGATAACAGTACAAAGTGCCAATAAAGGAGGCAATAGATAAAACAGCGTGCTTTGCCATTTTAAGTGCTTCAACAAACTATTCACCGACTAATGTTTGATAGAGTTGCTTGACTGTTGTTTCAAGCTCATCACCAGCCACTACTTTCTGCAAAACAAATTCACTCAGGTCACCATCTGCTTGTTGGATTTTTATGCTATCGGCTTGTTGATCGACTACTCCAGAGACTGTAATATTAAAACCCGATTCACTGTCTTGTCTTGGCTTTAAATTCATCAGCCAGCGTTGTGGTTTGCTGGTAAATTCAACTAAATAGATAGTGTTTAACAAGGCTTCATCGGCATTAATTAAGGCTTTAAATACCGCCATATTTAGACTCAGTGGATTATCTTGATCCATTTCAGCCTGATGTCTAACATCATTTTCCGGGTCGAAATAAAACATCTTGTCGCCATCAACAGCCATTAATAAATGCTGAGGCTGTAATTGCTCTCTAATCATCAAATCAGGCGGTATAGAGTACATATAACCACTTCCCTGCCATGGTTGATCCATCAACTCTAATGTTCTGGTTTCCTGGTAGGCAATTTTAACTGCGGTATCTGTTTTCATTCGTTGCATCAATTGAGCAACTGAATCCTCTGCATAACTGAGATTAACCCCTAAAATCAGCCATAAAAAGAAAATGCTATATGCTTTTATCATCGTGCTTGTACATCCATCCATATCTTTCGACCATTAGTCACCATGGCCTTAATTGTTGATTTAGGGTCAGGGATTGTTAAATCTGGAAACCGAAAATGTCGATAGATATATTCCCCCGTGGTCAATAGACCTATCATCAGGTAAATAAACACACCGTTATACAATGCCCACCAGGCATCATTCCCTAAAATAGCCAAGCCCACACACATGATTGCATTAAAGGCAAAGAACCCCGTCCACATATATGTTAATTGGCGACAATAACGGACAATTTCTGGAGGTATTTCGGGGAACTCTAATCTTACAAAACTTTCGATAAAAGCCGGACCTTTACCTTTAAGCAAAGTACGACCAAAAAAGTACATCAACATTAACTGAATTAATACTGGCAAAACCTTAGCGGTAACTGTTTGTAAATAATAAGCGCCCAGTAATAAGCCAATCGCAACCAACGCCTTAATAATTTTGATTTTTACATTAACCGTTGCAAAAGATTGCATCAGAAATATGCCTGAAAAAATAGCAGGGGCCACCCATACCATGCCACTTTCTACGCCTCTATAAATCAAATACGAAT
>WTAG01000337.1 GCA_013139755.1 Methylomarinum sp.
GTGTAATTGTGTTGATATGTTATAGTTTTTATTAATGAGAATGATTTTCAATCATATTTGCAAATAAACCTCAGCTTTTAAAAAAAATTGAGGTAATGTTGTCCTGTTGGGTGTTTTTTTAAAATTAATAACGATTGTTTGGTATTTATGTCGATGAGTATAAAAATGCTTGCTGTTGGTGATCACGGGAAAATTGTTGGTTTTGATAAGTCGGGTAAAGCCTATCGAAAACGTTTGTTAGCGATGGGGTTAACACCGGGAACGCAATTTCTGGTGACTCGGTTTGCTCCTCTAGGTGATCCTATTGAAATAAGAATACGTGGTTTTTCATTGTCATTACGCAAAAACGAAGCGTCTGTATTATTAATTGAAAAAATATAATGACTGATTTTACTATTGGTGTTGTTGGTAATCCTAATTGCGGTAAGACCACACTATTTAATGCTTTAACCGGCTCTAAACAGCATGTTGGAAATTGGCCGGGGGTAACAGTTGAAAAGAAAACTGGGGAATATAGCTTTGCCGATAAAGAAATCAGTGTGGTTGATTTGCCAGGAACTTACTCTTTAGAATCTGCCGATGATCAGGTTTCGTTAGACGAGAAAGTAGCAAGAGATTACGTAGCTGCAAAACAGGCTGATTTGATCGTTAATATTATTGACGCATCTAATATAGAGAGAAATTTATATTTAACTTCTCAGCTTATTGAAATGCGTGTCCCCATGATATTAGTTCTTAATATGATGGATGTCGTTAAACAGCGTGGCATTAAAATTGACTGTTATTTATTATCAAATACTCTAGCTTGCCCCGTTGTTTCTATTTCTGCTTCGACAGGCTTGGGAATCAATCACTTATATACAGTGATTGATTATGCCTGTCAGAACCCTACTATTCCTACGGTAAATATCGATTACGATAGCGTTTTTGAACAGGCTATTTCTAAGCTAATGCCCTTGCTAGAAAAAAAGGCACAACAGAGTCATTGTGATTTACGTTGGCTTGCATTGCGTGTTTTGGAGGATGATACCTTAGCAAAACATATTGCTGGTAATGAATTTATTGATACTGTTGAGTCCTTACAACAGTCTGTCGAAACTGAAACAGATGATGAGATTGATATTTTAGCTGCAGATGCCCGCTATGGTTTTGTTAATGAATTAACAAAAAAAACGGTGTGTCGAATTAATGAAGTATCACGATTGACCACTGACAAAATTGACCAGGTTGTATTAAATCGTTTTCTTGGTATTCCGATATTTTTATTGGTGATGTATATCATGTTTATGTTTACCATTAATATTGGTAGCGCATTTGTCGATTTTTTTGATCTTGCTGTAGGTGCTATTTTCGTAGAGGGCTTGAGTCTTGTCTTGACTGATATTGGTTTGCCCCAATGGTTGGTCGTGTTATTAGCAAACGGCTTAGGGGGTGGCGTTCAAGTCGTCGCTACTTTTATACCTATAGTTGGTTTTTTGTTCGTCTTTTTATCCGCATTAGAAGACTCAGGCTATATGTCTAGAGCCGCTTTTGTGATGGATCGTTTTATGTTGATGATTGGTTTGCCTGGTAAATCATTTGTACCTATGATCGTAGGGTTTGGCTGTAATGTGCCGGCGATTATGGCAACACGGACACTGGAAAATCAGCGCGACAGGATACTGACTAATTTAATGAATCCCTTTATGTCTTGTGGCGCCAGGCTACCTGTTTACGCTTTGTTTGCAGCTGCTTTTTTTCCTGTTGGTGGACAAAATTTGGTGTTTGGCTTGTACCTGATAGGTATTGCAGTTGCTGTGCTAACAGGGTTAATTATGCGTCACACTTTGTTCAAAGGGGAGGCTAGTCCTTTTATTATGGAGTTACCTGCTTATCATATGCCAACGATTAAAGGTGTCTATATCAAAACATGGGATAGACTAAAAACCTTTATCTTTAATGCAGGTAAAGTTATTGTCCCGATGGTGCTGGTTTTAAACTTTTTAAATGCATTAGGTACTGATGGTAGTTTCGGACAAGAAAATAGCCAGAAATCAGTGCTCAGTGAAATTGGACGTTCTTTAACGCCTGCATTTAAACCTATGGGTATAGAAGATGATAATTGGCCTGCAACAGTAGGTATTTTTACGGGGGTATTGGCGAAAGAAGCGGTGGTAGGTACTTTGAATGCTTTGTATAGTCAGATGGTGTCTACTGAAGCTGAGTTAGCTGATAGTGAGTTTGATTTGCTACAAGCTATTTTAGATGCGGGGGCTACCATTCCAGAAAATTTATTAGCCGTTGCCGATAATATACTTGATCCTTTAGGTTTGGATATTGGTGATGTCTCAAACCTTGAATCGGCAGCGGCAGATCAAGAGGTTACTACAGGTACATTTTCCGCTATGCAGGCCAGCTTTGATGGGCAGGCGGGTGCATTTGCTTATTTGCTGTTTATTTTACTGTATGCACCTTGTGTGGCTGCAACGACTGCAATCTATAAAGAAACCAATGTAGGTTGGACAGTATTTGTATTGTTTTGGACCACTGGCCTTGCCTATATGACGGCAACAATTTATTACCAAGCCGCGACATATGTTCAGCACCCTGACTATTCCACAAAGTGGATTTTAGCTGTTATTACCGCGTTCTTTGTTGTTATAGGCGGGCTTTGGGTTTACGGAAAATCATTTCAAGTTAATTCATTTAAACCTAGTGAGCAGTCATGATTCTTTCTGAATTAAGACGTTATATGAAAGAAAACAAAACAGTCACCTTAAATGAATTGGTCGTTCATTTTGATATGGATGCTGATGCGCTGAGAGGGATGCTGGGTAAATGGATAAGTAAAGGCAAAGTAAAACAATTGCCTGTAGGCCCAGCATGTGGAACCAGTTGTTGTAAATGCGACCCGACACTGACAGAGCTTTATGAGTGGAGAGCAGACGAAAGGCTCAAGGCTAAAGACGCAAGCCAAACGTAAAGAAAAAAGACTTAAATATCATAAACTCGGCCGCAAGCGACCGAGTTTGACAACGCCTCAGCTGAATTGATTTGAAAACCATTGGTTTTCAATCTTTCCGACCGATGTGTCGGAGGCAAGCCTCCGAGTTTTGCTTCGCG
>WTAG01000726.1 GCA_013139755.1 Methylomarinum sp.
AAAAAGTACATAAAGGTGCATTAGTTTTTGTGGCCCAAAAAAAAGATGCAAGTTTATCTGAAAATTCATTCCCGATATTAGATGAGGTGTTAGCGACTGATAAAGAAGCTCAAAAAATATCTAACTTTTGGATGACTGCAGGCGATAATATTAGAAAATTTGAGAAAAAAATACCTTCAAGTAGAAAAATAGCAATTTATGGCGCTGGTTTTTATGGCTCATTTATTGCCTCAATAATGAAAGAACATGACCAAGTAGAATATATAGTTGATCAAAACCCCTTTTTGCAAGGAAAAAAACAAAACGGTATACCCATCGTGTCGCCAATGGATTTACCAAAAGAAATAAACACAATTTTGGTGGGTTTAAATCCTTCATTTGCAAAAAAATTGATTGATGATATTTCAACTTTCAAAAAAAGAAATTTAAATTATTACTTCCTATAACAAACAAAATAATTAAGTACTATGATTTCAGGTAAAAATACAGTTCTTAGGGCTTGGGAAGAAAGCGATATTACCTCACTACACTCACTACGAAATGATGTTTCTTTGCAACAGCAACTGATGTCTCGCCCACAAGCAAATTCAATTGAACAAGTCAGGCAATGGCTGAAAAGCAAAACAACATTATCTGATAGTGTCTTTTTTGTTATTGCAGGTAAACAGCAAAATAAAATAGTAGGGTATTTACAGGTTGTCTCGATTGACCTGTTAAATGGGACCGGTAAGTTGGGTATATGTTTATTGCCTGAGGAGCAAGGAAAAGGTTATGGAAGTGAAGCTATAGATTTATTACAACAGTATCTTGTCGAAGTGTTCAACATAAGAAAATTATTCTTGGAAGTATTAAAGAGCAATAATCGAGCACATAGTCTTTATACTAAATTAGGATTTCAAGAATGCGGATGTTTACATAAACATTTTTATATCAATAAATGTTTTGATGACGTATTAATAATGGAAAAAATTTTCTAAATTATGAATATTGTTATTTCGCAACCAATGTTTCTACCGTGGATTGGTTTGTTCGAACAGATGAAAATTGCAGATGTTTTTGTACACTATGATGATGTTCAGATGCCTTTGGGTCGAAGCTTTATGAGTAGAGTGCAGGTTAAAACACCTAATGGAGTAAAGTGGTTAAGTGTGCCTGTTAAGCGAAATGGAAAGCAGTTGATTAAAGATGTTGAAATCGACCACTCGAAGAATTGGAAAGAGAGTCATCTTGGAATTCTCAGTCAATGTTACAAAAAAGCAAAGTATGGATCATATGCAATGGCTCTTGTGGAATCAATTTATCAATACCAAACAGATTCGCTGGCTGACTTTTGTATCGAAAGTACTGAAAAAATTTCCAACTTTCTTGGACTCGATCAAGACTTTTCAAGCTCTTCAAGTTATGTTTTTTCTTCTAGTAGCAGTAGAAAATTACTCGATATTGTTATAGCTTTAAGTGGCGACGTGTATATTACTGGGCATGGAGCAAAAAATTATCTAGACCATAAGCTATTTGAAGCCAATGATATTGATGTTGACTATATACAATATGAACTTAAAGAGTATCAACAGATGTATGGAGATTTTACTCCATATGTTTCAATTATCGATTTGATTGCCAATGTGGGAGATAAAGCACCTGAGTTTATTCTGTCAAAATCGGTGAATTGGAAGGAGTTTGTTCGTGAGTGAATATGAAAAATTTCGTGAAGAGAGAAAATTGGAAGTTGCAAAAATGGGAGCGGATGACTTCACTAGGCAGCAGGCAATTAGTTTTTTAAAAGATACAGGGAAATATGGCTACTCCTATAATTTTGAGTGGATGGACAGGCCGATTATTCAATATCCACAAGACATTGTCGCTATGCAAGAGTTAATTTATCAAATTAAACCTGACTTAATTATTGAAACTGGGATTGCTCATGGTGGTTCATTAATTTTTAGTGCATCCATGTTAGCCCTGCTAGATATGAATGAAGCAATAGAACAAAATGTCACTATAAACCCTAGTGTTTCTAATAGAAAAGTATTAGGAATTGATATAGATATTCGTGAACATAATCGTATTGCAATTGAGCAGCATCCTATGGCATCTCGCATTCAGATGCTGCAAGGCTCAAGTATTGCAGAAGATATGATTAAGCAAGTTAAAGATATTGCTAAAAACTATAAGCGTATATTGGTTTGTCTTGATTCCAATCACACACATAAGCATGTGTTAGCTGAACTAGAAGCTTATGCACCACTTACTTCAGTTGATAGTTATTGCGTAGTGTTCGATACTTTGATTGAAGATATGCCTGAAGATATGTTTCCAGACCGACCATGGGGTAAGAGTGACAATCCTAAAACGGCTGTTTGGGAATATTTACGTATTCTAAAAGAAGATGGTAGAGAAGCGGTTGATGGCAAAGCTCTTGATTTTGAGATTGATAAAAGAATTGAAAATAAATTACTAATTACCGTCGCTCCAGATGGTTTTTTAAAGCGAGTGAAATCGTAACTATATCTTCTGAGAAATTTAGATAAGATAAAATTGAGATGAATGGGCAAAAAGATGACCATATTCATATTTGGGGCAAGCATATATGCAATTACTAATTGATATCGTAGGTGGGTGTAATTTGAAGTGCCCATCATGTCCTGTAGGCAATATGGAAAAGTCTGAGGGAGGGGTGAACGGCGGGGTTATGAAGCTTGATCTGCTTGAGAGCTTGATAGATAAAGCTGCAGAGGAAGTGAGTGATCTTGAATTTGTGGCGTTATACAATTGGGCTGAGCCACTTCTACACCCCAAACTTCCAGAAATTATATCAATAATTAAGAAAAGAAATATTCCTGTTCATCTGAGCTCGAATCTAAATATACTTAAAAATCCTGATGAGCTCATGATGTCGAATCCGGATTACTTTAGAGTGTCTCTTTCTGGCTTTGAGCAGGCTGGATATTCTATGACACACCGTGGTGGCGATATCGAAGTTGTTAAGAAAAACATGATTGCATTGATGGAAAGCAAGCATCGAATGAACGCAGACACCACGATGACGGTACTATTTCATAAGTATATTGGTAATCAGGGTGAGGAGCAGAAAATGAAGGTTTTTTCGGAAGAACTTGGGTATAAATTTGAGACTGCCTATGCTTATTTTATGCCACTAGAAAAATTGCTTGCGTATGTTGGAGATGAGGATGCTGGAACAGTTATTAATGAACAAGACTGGGAGATCATTGCTAATTTAGCATTACCACTTGCTGAATCAACTCTTCAGGCAAGAAAGTATTCGCAGCAACCTTGTTGGTTAAAAGAGAATCAGATTGTTCTGTCTCCAGATGGTAATGTGATTTTGTGTTGTGGTCTTTATAATCAAGAAAAATTTAAATTGGGAAGTTTTCTCGATTTGAACGCTCAAGATATTATTAAATTGAAGAATAGTGAGAAAAGTATGCAAACTTGTAACAAGTGTATTAAATCAGGTTTTCATGCTATGGGTGTTTATGGTGTACAAGAGCTAGAGGGCTTGGCTCAGAGAAATATAAAAATTTATCAATAATAATGAGTAATTTTATGAGCCCTACTTTGTCTATCGTTATACCTGCATATAATTATGGTTGTTATATAAGAGAAGCTATTGAAAGTGTTTTGTCTCAGGGTTTTTCTGATTTTGAATTGATTATTTTAAATAATGCATCTGACGATAATACTGATGAGGTCGTTAAGGAATATTTGTCGGACTCTAGGCTTGTGTATATTGTTAATGAGACAAATATTGGAGCAACAAATAATTTTCACAAAGGGATTGATTTAGCTACAGGGAAATATTTACTATTTTTATCGGCAGATGATTATTTACTGCCTAATAGTCTTTTTGCACTGGTAGCCGAATTGGCTGCGTATCCAGAAGTGTATTTTGTTTATGGGCGATATGTTTTTATTGATGCAAATAGTAATTTTAATAAATTAGTTGAGCATGTTGGTTGGGAACGGTTTGCTCATCATGAACACCCTGATGAAGTTGGCAGATTGCTAGCATTTGATTGTTATATGTCATTTCCCGCTACTTTATTTAAAACAGAGACATTTAAAAAATTTGGTAGGTTTAATGATGATACTTCAGTAGGTGATTATGAATATTTTCTTAGGCTAATGTCTGAAGGAGCTAGATCAAGGTTTATTGATGTGCCATTGGCTGCATATAGAGTACATGGTAACCAGGCTTCAATATCTATTGATTTTATAAAAAGTGGTAAGCAGTATGAAAGTCAATTAGTTTTATTAGAAAAGTTTGTAAATGAAAAAAATAAGAAGCAATTAGTAGGGTATGAGTCAGAAATATTGAACCTTTTAAATAGTAAGGTTTATGCTTATAAATGTTCAGGTGAAAAAGTACAAAAAAAACAAAAAATAAGGATTCAAAAAATAAAACAAAAACTTGTGGCGTTGACTAGCCAACAAGAACATGAGCAGTTACCTGAAAGTGCATTGGTTAGTGTGATTATTCCTACATTGAACCGGCCAGAATCATTGCTAGAAGCCTTAGCTTCCCTTAAAGCACAGTCTTATCAGAATTGGGAAGCAATAGTGGTTAATGATGGTGGGGTCGGTATGGCTCCATTAATTGAAAGTATTGATGTACGAATACATTACATTGAACACTGTAAAAGCTTGGGACAGTCAGCAGCAAGGAATACAGGCTTAAGGTTTGCAAAAGGCGATGTGGTTTGTTTTTTGGATGACGATGATATCTATTTGGAAAACCATTTAGAAACCATAATTAATGGCATCAAAAATGCTGGTTTCGTCTATACACTTGCTGAGTATATATATAAGGATGAAGGTGGTAACTTAATAGGGAAAGAAGTTCCGTATAAAGACATAGAATATTCCCGAGAGCAGCTATTGGTGGAGAATTTTATCCCTATAAATACCTGGGGGATACGCAAAAGTAAGTTAGATGAAGTGGGTTTTTTTGATGAAGGAATGAGCTGTCTTGAGGATTGGGAGTTACTAATAAGGTTAAGTTCTGTTTGTGATTTTACTCATATACCAGTAGTAACAGTCAAGGTTAACTCTACACAAGGTGGTGAGTCTGTTACAAGTTCTAATATTAAGAATTACGCTGAAGTATTTGCTGATGTTTACAAGCGTCATAATGATTCATGTTCACCGTCCTTGATTAAGGCTCGTGAACAACGATTAAGAACACTTCCTGAGCAGAGTAGAAAAGCTATAGCTGTGGTGTTGCATCTCTATTATTTTGATTTATGGCCGGAATTTGAATTAGCGATCTCAAATATCCCGCAAGAATTTGACTTGTATGTGTCAATTCCAGAAGGTAGTGATAAGAGTGTTTCATCTGCTATTTTAAAATCATTTCCAGCTGCTAATATCTATGTGGTTCCTAATAAAGGTAGAGACATCTTGCCTTTTTTAACTATCTTCAAAGATATACAGCCATTGGGCTATAAGCTGATACTCAAATTGCACACCAAAAAAAGCCCTCACATGAAGGCGTTAAAGTTGCATGAAGATGGAGATAAATGGCGACAAAGTACTTTATGTTCATTAGTGCAATGGCATAAGCGTGTTAATGATATTGTTGATGTATTCGAATCAAACCCAAAATTAGGTATTTTTTCGCCATTTGATCGTTTGCATTCATTTAATTCAACAGATACTAATTTTCAAACAATAAATCAATTAATGCCAGGTATTGATATAGATACCTTTGATAAAAAACAATTTATATTTTCTGGTGGCTCAATGTTTTGGTTTAGGCCCGAAGCCATTGAGGGAGTGTTGAAATTAAATCTAACCGCAGACGATTTTGAAGAGGAGTCAGGTCAGATTGATGGGACATTAGCGCATGCAATTGAACGTTTGTTTGGTGTTTTGTGCCAGACTTCTGGATATATTCTTACAGATAGGATGCCTAAAAGGGATGATGTGGTTTATCAAGACTGGCTAGAAAAAAAGAGGGAGTATGATTTATCTAGAGATATGTTATTTCTAGCAGATGATTCGATAAAGCTTCCAAAGGTACATTGCCTTATTTATGTTGATGACGAAGATTTGTCAAAACTTGCTAATACAATTGATAGCATGGGAAGCCAGAGCTATGAGAATTGGCATTTATCGGTGATAAGTTGTTTTTCCAGACCTGATAAGATGTTTGATGAAATGGCTCAGTTAAGCTGGTTGCAGATTGAGCAGCGGACGGATATTCAAACCGTTTTGTTAAAATTAGATGTTGACAGTGACTGGCTGGTTTTTCTCGAAGCAGGGGATTATCTAGAGTCACATGCTTTATCTTCTTGTATTGAACATTGTAATCAATATCCTGATTTGCAGCTTATTTATACCGATGAAGATAGAGTGAGTCCTGAAGGTTTTTTTCATAGTCCACAATTTAAACCTGATTTTAATCTGGATTTATTATATTCAACTGATTATATAGGTGGTTTAGTGCTATTCAAATCAGTTTCTCTTAAGCTGTTAGAGCAAATTGATTTTCCAAATGCCTTTGTTACCTATGATTTAGTTTTAAATTATTTGGATTGTTTTAATGAGTCTGTTATTGGACATGTAGAAAATATTCTTTTACATCGAAGAGATGATTTTGAAAAATACAAATTGGCACAGATAGAATTAGAAAAAAAGGCATTAGCCAATCATTTTCAGCGAAAAAATATTGAGGTTGAGATTGATGATGGCTTTGTTGAAGGTACTTTTGTTGTTAAGCATCAGCATAAAGAAGAGCCTAAAATTTCAATTATTATTCCTACAAAAGATCAATTGCCGTTATTAAAGGCTTGTATTGATAGTATTCTTGAGAAAACAAGTTATCCCAATTATGAAGTTATTGTCATGGATAACCAAAGTGTAGAAGCGGAAACACTGCAATATTTCGATAACTTAAAGCAAGCCAACTCAAATAAGGTTAGGGTTATTGAGTACGCCAAACCTTATAACTTTTCAGCAATAAACAATTTTGCTGCTGAGCAAGCAACAGGGGATTATCTGGTTTTACTAAATAATGACACTATGGTACTGCAACAAAAGTGGTTGCAGGGCATGTTAAATCAGGCACAACGTTCCGAAGTGGGGGTTGTTGGTGTAAAGTTAGTATTTCCTAATAAGACAATTCAGCATGCAGGGGTTGTGTTAGGTATGGGGGGTAATGGTGTCGCTGAGCATCCGCAGATTGGAATTCCCATGGAGAGTGCTGGTTATATGGATCGTGCAATGGTGGTGCAAGACTATTCAGCCGTGACTGCAGCTTGTTTGATGATAGAGAAAAAACTTTATCAACAAGTAGGTGGGTTGGATGAAGAAAAATTTAAAATTTTATATAACGATGTTGATTTATGTCTTAAAGTGAGGGAGCTGGGACATAAGATCGTATGGACACCCTATGTAACCCTGATTCATCATGGTTCTAGCTCTCTTAAAAAGGTTAAGCAGGATGAAAAAAGGGTCGAACAATCACGGCAGGAAGCGGATTCCATGCTGGAAAAATGGCTGCCACAGTTGGCGAATGACTCCTCCTACAACCGGAATTTATCCTTAAAAACAGCCAATTTTCAGGTCGACACATCAATGAATGTCACCTGGAATGTGGATTTTAAAGATAAGCCGAGAGTTTATGCTTTTCCTGCCAATAATAGTGGTGTGGGTGAATACCGTGTCAGAGCACCTTTAAGAGGATTGGCGCAGGCTGGAATGATTGAGAGCAGTTTGGCGAATAATATGGATAGGTTGGTTTTTCCTACGCCAGTTGAAATTGAGAGAATTAAACCTGATACATTATTAATTCAAAATGGTTTTCTGGATTGGATGCTGGAACCCTGGAAAAAATATCGCAAATTCAATGATGTCTTTATGGTGACAGGTCAGGATGATTTGGTTTATATGTTACCGAACAATCATCCTATGCAAGGTAAATGGCCGAAGAATTTGCGGCGAAAATTGAAAGAAAAGTTTCAGTGCTCAGATCGCTTGATTGTTGCTAATGAGGCTTTGGCTGAAGAATTTGCAAAAATGGCCGATGACATTGTTGTTGT
>WTAG01000544.1 GCA_013139755.1 Methylomarinum sp.
AAATCTGTTGAATCCATTAACAAGGTACATAAAAAACAAGTTTTAACATATCTAAAGCTAACTGATTATAAGCTTGGCTATCTCTTGAATTTTGGTGACGTATTGATGAAAGATGGTCTTTCCAGAATAATCAATGGAGAAATTAATTCCTAGTATTTTAGTGTAAGGAACGGTGCATTTTTAATTGGTGACACGAAGGTACAGAAACACCAAGAAGAGAAAATAGCATTGGCTCTTAACTTTGTGTCTCCGTGTCTTTGTGTGAGATTTTTTTAAAATTAATTGAATGATCATTGAGTTATATAAATAATTGGATTTATAGCTTTTTTGACGAAGTGTGAGAAGAATGAGTGACGTTTTACAGCAATTAGCCGATATACTGGAACAGCGTAAGCAGGAGCCTGCTGATAAATCCTATGTGGCTAGTTTATATGCTAAAGGATTGGATCATATATTGAAAAAAGTGGGTGAAGAGGCCACTGAAACAGTTATTGCTGCAAAGGGTGGCAATAAAGAGCAGATTGTTTATGAAACAGCTGACTTGTGGTTTCATACTATGGTTATGTTGGCAGATCAAGGCTTAGGCCCTGATGATGTGTTAGCTGAATTGCAGCGTCGATTTGGTTTGTCAGGGTTAGAAGAAAAAGCTCAGCGTAGTACCAAATAAAAACATGTAGGCGTTTTATCAATGACGAATTGGGAGTAAAAAAATGGGTATCAGTGTTACACAGTTATTAATTGTTCTGGCAATAGTCATCGTATTATTCGGAACTAAGCGTTTGCGTAATTTAGGCGGTGATTTAGGTGGCGCGATTAAAGGTTTTCGCTCAGCGGTAAAGGACGGCAGTGAAGATAAGGTTATTACCGAGGAGCAGGGTGATACTATCAATAGTGAAGCCGTAACTGAGCAGCAAGAAAAAGTCGAAAAATAATATGTTTGATGTCGGTTTTTGGGAATTATGTTTAATTGGATTGGTGAGCTTGCTTGTCATTGGTCCTGAAAAACTACCTAAAGCAGCGCGAGTTGCCGGGTTTTGGGTAGGTAAAACAAGAAATATGGTGGCATCGGTTAAGGCCGAAATTAAGGAAGAGCTGCAAGCTGAAGAAATGCGTCAAATATTTAAAGAGCAGTCAGGCATAGAAGATATTCAAAATGTGCTGGAAGAAGGATCTGATACTGTGAATAAGGTGACTTCATCAATAAAATCATTATCTGAAGAAGTAAAACAAACTGATGACACAAAATGATCCTGCTTCTGAGGCTAATGAACAGCCTTTTATTAGTCATTTAGTAGAATTGCGCAATCGATTATTGCGTGTGGTTGCGTTTGTTTTAGTGGTATTTTTGTGTGCGGCTCCGTTTGCAAATGAAATTTATACTTTTTTATCCGGCCCTTTGTTGCAGCACATGCCAGAAAATAGCACCATGATAGCCACAGATGTTGCTTCGCCCTTTTTAACCCCGTTTAAATTAGCTTTAGTGGGGTCTGTCTTTTTTTCCGTACCTGTTATTCTTTTTCATTTCTGGGCGTTTGTTGCACCGGGTCTATATAGCCATGAAAAGAAGATGGTTCTACCCTTATTGGTCGCCAGTACAGGCCTGTTTTATTTGGGAGTAGCCTTTGCTTATTATGTAGTCTTTCCGCTGGTTTTTGGGTTTTTGACTGCAGCTGCACCAGAAGGCGTAGCCGTAATGACAGATATCGCTAAATATTTAGATTTTGTGCTGACCTTGTTTTTTGCGTTTGGGTTGTCGTTTGAAGTACCTATTGTGACCATTGTTTTAGTCTGGACAGGTCTGGCATCACCACAAAGCTTGGCAGATAAGCGCCCTTATGTGATTGTGGGAGCATTTATTGTCGGTATGTTTTTAACCCCACCTGATGCAATTTCTCAAACCTTGTTAGCTGTACCCATTTGGCTGTTATTTGAAACGGGGTTGTTGTTTTCGCGTTTCTTTGTCAGGCGAGCTGAAAAATAAATAACAGCGGGTACCCAACGTGTTATAAGGCACCTGCTTCAACTAACAGTTTAAAAATATTTTCAGCCATTATCTGGTAGCCTTCGTTATTTGGATGAATGGTATCCGACTTAAGTTGATTGTCACTCAAAATGTCAGGTAAGGTTTCCAGATCGATTGGTATATTGTGTTCTTCTGCAATTTGTTGATAAATTTCTGCGCTATCCAAAACAAAAAGATTCGGTTTAGGTACGCCAAGCATAATAATTTTAATATTGCGCTGGTTGGCTAGCGTAATCATTTGTTTTAGATTGTCGCTGGTGTGTTGTAGGGAAATTTTTCTAAGTATGTCATTACCCCCGTGAATCAGCACTAGTAATTCTGGCTGGTATTCATCCAGTAAACTAGGTAACCGCCTTAGTCCGTCCCGGCTTATTTCGCCAGGGATGCCGGCATTAATCACTTCACGAGTACTTAGGTTGCTTAAAATGGCGGGGTAGGCATTTTCTTCTGACGCCCCCGTTCCGTAAGTAAGGCTATCACCAAATGCCAAAATAACAGCATTATGGGAAAGTTTGTCAAAAACAGGTTCTGATTTGTTGCATGCGGTTAATAGTAGGGTGATTAACAAAACCAAAAATTTGTTCATAAGGTGTATTAACAATGAAGAAGAATGTTTTAATTACTGGTGCGGCTAAACGAATAGGAGCAGCTTGTGCCAGATCATTACATGATAAAGGCTGTAATGTCTTTTTGCACTATAGAGCATCAGAGCAAGAGGCAGTTCAATTATTTAATGAGCTGAATACCAAAAGACCAGGGTCAGTAAAAATATTGCAGGCAGATTTGCTGGATATAAAGCAGTTATCAGGATTAGCAAAAGAAGCAGAAGCAGCATGGGGTTCTTTGGATGTATTGATTAATAATGCATCGGCATTTTATCCACAAGCTGTAGCCGACGTGTCAGAGCAAGCCTGGGATGAGTTGTTGGGAAGTAATTTAAAAGCGCCTTTTTTTCTATCGCAGGCATTATCTAGTACCTTATTCGCTAATAAAGGATGCATTATTAATATTATTGATATTCATGCGGAACGAGGATTAAAGGGGCATCCGGTTTATAGTATAGCGAAAGCAGGTTTGGCAGCTATGACTAAGGTCTTGGCAAAAGAGTTAGGGCCAGATATTAGGGTAAATGGTGTTTCTCCGGGCGCTATCCTATGGCCAGAAAATGAATTGCTTGAGTCAGATAAAGTCGAAATTTTGCAAAGAGTAGCATTAAAGCGTGCTGGACAGCCTGATGATATTGCAAAAGCCGTTGCTTTTTTGATTGAAGATGCTGGCTATATTACGGGGCAAATAATAACGGTTGATGGCGGACGAACGTTGTTTTGCTAAGATTGTAGGATGGGCAAAACGCAAGTATGCCCATCTTGTAGTCGAATTTAGACAGTAAAGGTGATAGCTATCTTTTTTTGGTTTAAGTTAGATTTATCGTATTCATTCCATAACTGGGCATAAGAGATATGGCTGACAGGGTGTAATAAATCCGGTGCTATTTCAGCTAAAGGCTCAAGTACAAAAGCATAGCGTTCAATTTCATCTCTAGGAATTTGCAGTCTGCCATCGCTAATAATAAGGTCACCATAAAGAATCAGGTCTAAATCTAATGTCCTTGCAGCATATTTTCTGCTGTCTCGTGTTCTGCCGTGGTCAAGTTCTATCTGTCTGAGTATTTTGGCAACGGCTTTGGCATTAAGGGAGCAATCAAATTGTACGATCAGATTGTGGAAATCATCACCTTCAAAGCCAACAGCTTCGGTTTCATAGAGGCTGGATATCACAATAGGGCCAAATTGTTTTTTTAGCGCATTAAGGCTGGAAGGGATATGAATCTCTTTATCAATGTTGCTACCAATACTAATAAAACCAGTAGGCATGAGTTACTTTTCACCTCGTTCGATAATGATGCCAACATCTTTGGCGCGGCTAATAGCACCTCTTTTATTTAGCGCGATTTTTACCCAGGGCGTATTGAATTCGGTGAGCAAGATATTGGCAATCTCTTCAATTAATTTCTCAACAAGAAAAAACTCACTTTGTTCAACAAAAGAAACGACACGCTCAGAAACAGTTTTATAGTCTAATGTGTATTGAATATCATCTGTTTCAGCTGCTTTTTTAATATCAAAAGCCATTTCGATATCCAGCACTAGGGTTTGTTTGGTTTCTCTTTCCCAGTCGTAGATGCCTATGATGGTTGTGGCTTCAAGACTGCCTAAAAAAATGATGTCCATTCGGTTTTCCGGTTAAAATAAAATTTTTATAAAGTATCAGTATCAGGGAAATGTCCCTGCTATACAAGTTTTGATTGAGAGAGAATGTAATGATTGAGTGGTTATTAGTGCCAGCAGCTTATTTGATTGGATCGGTATCCAGTGCCATTATTGTATGTCGCTTAATGGGGTTGGATGATCCGCGTGAGCATGGTTCGGGTAACCCTGGGGCAACTAATGTCATGCGAATTGGTGGGAAAAAAGCAGCGGCAATAACATTGATAGGTGATGCGTTAAAGGGATTGATTCCTGTTTTGATAGCAACATTTTTAAATGTTGATACTATGATTTTAGCTTCCGTTGTATTTGCTGCTTTTTTAGGGCATTTATATCCTGTCTTTTTTGGATTTAAAGGGGGGAAGGGGGTTGCAACAACATTTGGGGTTACCTTAGGTGTAACGTGGTTGTTGGGGCTTGCAGTGTCGGGTACTTGGTTTATTGTTTATAAAATCAGCAAAATCTCTTCTTTATCAGCTTTGGTTGCGGCTGTATTAACGCCTGCATATGTCTGGTTTATCGTGGGTGATATTTATTTAGTTGCTGTTTTTATCTTAATCTCAGTGATTTTATTATGGCGCCATAAAAGTAATATCCAAAGATTACTGGCAGGCGAAGAGAAGTAGTTTTTAAGAGCAGGCGAAAGGTTCAAGGCGAAAAAGAGTGGGGTTTCGTAGGTTGGATGCAGCAATAGCGGAATCCGGTATCTTTTTGAATTGATTGATTTTTCTATTTGTTTGGTATGCTTGGTGAAAGGCGCTCGACAACTGCTCCTGCGTTGTTCTACTACACGCCATCCTTGGCGTTATATTGCTTTCCACCTAGCTCTTTTAGTGTCTTAAATGCTGATTAGATTATCAATTGGCCAGCGTGGTTTGGCGTAAATCTCTAGGTTTTCATGCTGTCCTGCGAGTAGTCGCTGACATCCAGCGTAAGCGATCATTGCGCCGTTATCTGTACAAAACTCTAGTCTAGGGAAAAATAATTCTGCTCTTTCTTTTTTGACCATTTTAAGTAATTCGGCACGAATCTGCTTATTTGCGCTGACCCCTCCAGCAATTACTAAAGTTTTGAGTCCTGTTTGTTGCAGTGCTCTTTTGCATTTTATGCTGAGCGTTTCTGCGGTTGCTTTTTGAAAAGCATAGGCAACATCTGCTTTATCTTGGTCAGTTTTTTCGGTAGCGTTAATGGTATTCATGGTAAATGTTTTAAGACCACTAAAACTAAAGTCTAAGCCTGGTCTGTCGGTCATAGGTCTGGGGAATTTAAAGCGGTCAGTGCCTTTTTCCGCTAATAAAGATACTTTTGGGCCACCGGGATAACCTAAGTCGAGCATTTTTGCTGTTTTATCAAAGGCTTCGCCTGCCGCATCATCTAAAGACTCACCTAGCTGTGTGTATTGACCAATACCGTCTACTTGTATCAACAAGGTATGCCCTCCAGAAACTAATAGCGCGACAAAAGGGAATGCTGGAGGATTGTCTTCTAGCATAGGCGCAAGTAGGTGGCCTTCCATGTGATGGACGGCAATAGCAGGTACTCCCCATGCCCAGGCTAAACTACGGGCGGTCGTTGCGCCGACCAAAAGAGCGCCCATAAGTCCTGGGCCTGCTGTATAGGCAATGCCGGCAATTTCAGATTTATCTAGTTTACTGTCTGCTAGGGTCTGTCTGATTAATGGTGTTAATTTACGAATATGGTCACGTGAGGCCAGTTCTGGAACAACTCCGCCATACTCGCTGTGCATGCTAATTTGGCTATATAAGTGATGGCAGATTAAGCCTTTAGTTGAGTGATAAATAGCGACACCAGTTTCATCGCAAGAGGTTTCTATGCCTAAAATGTACATTGTTTTTTGATTAAATCAAATTTGTGAGTATAATTGAGAGTTCATTTGTGGATCGTAGTGATCCTAGAGCATATTAACATATTAAGGTAAATATAATGCCAGCAGTAAAAGTTAGAGAAAACGAGCCTTTCGATATTGCGATCCGTCGCTTTAAACGTGCATGTGAAAAGGCAGGAGTATTATCAGAAGTACGTCGTCGTGAATTTTATGAAAAACCAACAGCAGAGCGCAAGCGTAAAGGTGCAGCAGCGGTTAAGCGTCATTTGAAAAAATTGGCTCGTGAGCGTTATGCATTGAAAAACCTACGTCGTGGTCGTCCACAACTTTAATTAAGGCTTGCTGATGGACTTATTAAAAAATCGTATCAAGGAAGATATGAAAGCCGCAATGAGGGCGAAGGATAAAGATCGCTTAAAAGTGGTTCGTATGATTTTGGCTGCGTTAAAGCAGATTGAAGTTGATGAGCGAGTTGAGCTTGATGATGCGCGTATTATCGTTGTTTTGGATAAAATGCTAAAGCAGCGACGTGAATCGATAAGGCAGTATAACGACGCGGGACGTACGGATCTTTCCGAGGTTGAAGAAGCTGAGGTTTTAGTTATCCAAGACTTTTTGCCTCAAGCGCTTACTCAAGACGAAATTGAAGAGATGGTTGTGGCGGCTATATCTGATTCGGGTGCTGAATCGATTAAAGATATGGGTAAAGTCATGGGTATTTTAAGGCCTCAAATGCTGGGGCGCGCAGATATGTCAGTTGTAAGCTCAGCGATTAAGGCTAAGCTTGCATCATAAATAAAAAAGGCTGGGTGCTTGTTGTCCGGTAGAATTCCTCGTGAATTTATTGATGATCTTTTGGTGCGGATCGACATAGTTGATCTGATTGATTCGCATGTCCCATTAAAAAAGGCTGGGAGCAGTTATGTTGCTCGCTGCCCTTTTCATACGGAAAAAAGTCCTAGCTTTTCTGTTAATCGTAAAAAACAGTTTTATCATTGCTTCGGTTGTGGTGCTGGGGGTAATGCTGTCAGTTTTTTGATGGAATTCAGTCATCTTGATTTTGTAGAAGCAATTGAAGATTTAGCAAGTTTTGCAGGTGTTGATGTGCCAAGGGAAGCGGCAGATTATTCAAGCAAAAAGCAGGATTATAGTGGTCTGTATGCAATTCTTGAGCAAGTGGCTGTGTTTTATGTTGAGCAGTTACGCAAGAGCTCTCAGGGGGCTAAAGCGGTTGAATATTTAAAAAGTCGAGGCTTGAGTGGTGAGATAGCCAAGACATTTTCATTGGGTTGTGCGCCTAATGAGTGGGGTGCATTGGCGACTAGGTTTGATAATCAGTTGTTGATCGATGCTGGTATGCTGGTTAAGAAAGACGATGGTAAGGTTTATGATCGCTTTCGAGGGCGACTTGTTTTTCCTATTAGAGATAAGCGTAAGCGGGTGATAGGTTTTGGGGGGAGGGTGCTGGATGACTCTTTACCGAAATATTTAAATTCACCAGAAACAGCTATTTTCTCAAAAGGTAGGGAGCTTTATGGTTTATCTGAATTATTGGATAAGCTATCTAAGCCAAAAAGAATTTTGATAGTGGAAGGCTATATGGATGTGCTTGCACTAAGTCAGTTTGGTGTTGCTTATTCCGTTGCTGCATTGGGCACTGCAACCTCAAAAACACATTTGGATTTGTTGTTTCGTTTTACCTCTGAGCTGGTATTTTGCTTTGATGGTGATATGGCTGGGCAAAAGGCAGCATGGAGGGCTGTGCAGGAGGCTTTTCCTTGTCTTAAGGATGGGCGGCAGATAAAAGTAATGCTGCTGCCACAGGGTCAAGACCCTGATTCCTTGATTAGAAGGGAAGGTTTGGAGGCTTTTGAAGAGAGAGTGCAAGCATCTCAAGCGTTGTCAGCTTATTTTTTTGAGTATCTCTGTAAGGATATTGATCTATCAGTTGTAGAGGGTAGATCGCAATTGTTATCTGAGGCTAAGCCTTATGTAGAAAAAATTCCCGCTGGTTTTTTTCGGGAAATGATGGTTGCTCGACTAAAGGAGTTGTCAGTAAGTCCAGTTATGGAAGTTTTTGAAAACCCTGCTATGCTAGAAGAATCCAATCACTCAAGGACTGTTGGGGTAAAAAGGCATGAAGGACAGGTAAAGTTATCTCCTGTTCGGATAGTTATTGCTTTATTGCTTCAGAACCCAGGCTTAATTGAGTTTGTTGAGCAGCGGGAAGCGGAATGGCTGGATGTAGACTTTCCTGGGATGGCCGTCTTAAAAGAGGTTATTCAGGCTATTGAGACTGTTAAGCAAAAAGATACGGCTGTTTTGTCGGAGTATTTTAGAGGTAAACCAAGTGAAAAGGTGGTTAACACGCTAATCAATTGGGACTTTTTTATTCTTGAGCAAGGTGTTGAGGCTGAGTTTTCAGGGGCGCTTAATAGGTTGTTGGAGCAGATGGAGGAAGTTGTTTTGAATCAGTTGTTGATGAAAGAAAAGTCTGAGGGGCTAAGTCAAGACGAGAAGAGTCAATTGCGGAAACTATTGGTTGGTAAAAGATAGAGTGGTCGTATATTTATTTTGGTGTTATAATTTCCTGTTCGGCAGAGCCGAGGAATGCATGTATTTTGTGGGCAAAGAATGAATCAAGAACAACAACAATCTCAAATTAAACAATTAATTGCGAAAGGTAAGGCGCAAGGCTATTTGACTTACGCTGAGGTCAATGACCATTTACCTAGTGATATTGTTGATCCTGAGCAAATTGAAGATATCATTGGCATGATTACTGATATGGGTATTCAGGTTAATGAGGTTGCACCCGATGCTGACTCATTATTAACATCTGATTCAGCAATAACATCAGACGATGATGATGCCGCGGCTGAAGTAGCAGCGCTTGCATCAGTTGACAGTGAATTTGGTAGGACCACAGATCCAGTACGAATGTACATGAGAGAGATGGGGTCTGTTGAGTTATTGACTCGGGAAGAAGAGTTAAAAATAGCAAAACGAATTGAAATAGGGCAGCGACAAATGGTTGCTGCTATTGCAAGATCAAAGATGGTTGTTGAATCGTTTATAACGGCTTTTGATTCTGTAATGGATGAAGACTCTGAAGTGCGTTTAAATGACTTGGTCAGTGATTTGGTTGACTTGAACGAACCTGATTTTGACCCAAAAGCAGCAGCTGCTGCTGCTGCAGCTGCTGCTGCAAGTAAAGAAAATGGTGATGAAGAGGTCAAAGGCCTAGATTACGAAGAAGTAAAGGCCAAAGTTGATGAGCTTAAAAAGGCATTAAAAGTCGCATCGGATTCGGTCTCTAAAAATGGCTATAGTCACGAAAGATCTGAGCAAGCGCTAGAAGCTCTTTCTGGTGTATTTACAGAATTTAAATGGGCACCTCAGTATTTGAAGAAAATGCTGTCCATGTTTAAGCCTGTAGTCGTTGAAGTAAGGAAAAGAGAAAAAATTATTATTGATATTTGCGTTAAAAAGGCAAAGATGCCACGCAAAGAATTTATTAATTCTTTTGTCGCAAATGAATCAAACAGCTCATGGATAGAGCCTTATCTTAAGGGGTCGGCATATTCGGCGGTATTAAAGGAATGTGAGAGCGAAATAAGAAAGGCTCAAAGTGGATTGAAAAATCTAGAAGACAGTAATGGTTTACTTGTTTCTGATTTAAAAGATATACATCGTCGATTATCGGTCGGTGAGGCTAAGGCAAGAAGAGCTAAAAAAGATATGATTGAAGCCAATTTAAGATTGGTTATTTCAATTGCTAAAAAATATACTAATCGTGGATTGCAATTTTTGGATTTAATTCAAGAAGGTAATATAGGATTGATGAAAGCGGTAGATAAATTTGAATATCGCCGTGGTTATAAGTTTTCGACTTACGCAACTTGGTGGATTAGACAGGCCATTACTCGTTCTATTGCTGACCAAGCAAGAACGATTCGTATTCCTGTGCATATGATTGAAACAATCAATAAGCTTAATCGTGTTTCAAGACAGATTCTTCAAGAAAAGGGTAGAGAAGCGACGCCAGAAGAATTATCTGAGCGCATGGAAATGCCAGAAGATAAAGTGCGTAAAGTTTTAAAAATTGCAAAAGAGCCAATTTCGATGGAAACACCGATTGGTGATGTTGAAGATTCACATTTAGGTGATTTTATTGAGGATGGAAAGGTTCTATCTCCAGTAGAATCTGCTACAATTGCGGGTCTTTGTGAATCAACTCAGAATGTATTGAGTGGATTAACTGCAAGAGAGGCGAAAGTTTTACGTATGCGCTTCGGTATTAATATGAATACTGATCATACTTTGGAAGAAGTAGGTAAGCAGTTTGATGTAACACGTGAGCGTATTCGTCAAATTGAAGCCAAAGCATTAAGAAAATTAAGACACCCATCAAGATCAGAGCAGCTAAGATGTTTTCTTGATGGGGAAAATTAAGCTAGAATATACCTTGTTTAGGTAACATTTTAGGGCCCTTAGCTCAGTTGGTTAGAGCATCCGACTCATAATCGGCAGGTCCCCAGTTCGAGTCTGGGAGGGCCCACCATATAAAGAAAAGCCACATTAGTGGCTTTTTTTATATCTTCAAAAGCGCGATGTTAAAGATTCAATCTATCATTGTGCCCCTATATTTAGTTGTGAGGAATCACTATGAGTAATAATTTTATTTTTACATCAGAGTCT
>WTAG01000693.1 GCA_013139755.1 Methylomarinum sp.
TTGATTATTTTACATTCCTCGACAGGATAAAGCCTTCCATCTTTACGAGTATGGTGAATTACATCATGCATATTCTTGCTTAACAATTTATCTTCCGACTGATAGCCCAGCAAATTCAGGCAAGTCTTGTTAGCGAATGTACACTCACCATTAAGGTCGATACCATAGATGGCTTCACCGGTGGAGTTCAACAACAACCGCATTGTTTGTTCATTTTCTATCAGTATCCTTGCTGATTTTCTGGACTGATTAAGATACTTGATTAGGAATGCAAAAAAACCAAGGGTAAGGAGGCCTAATATAAAGGCCGAAATAAAAATTATCCTGCGATTGAAATTTAGCATGCTATAAGCTTCTACCACATCGATCTCAGTAGTCATACCGAACCCCAGTCTTTCACTCCACAACCAACTGCCGATAACAGGGACACCACGATAATCGCGGTATCCTTCAAGATCCTGCCCTGATTCCCCAGTCATAGCGCTCTTGGCCATACGGGTAAATGGTTGCTGCTTTCGGGAGATATTCGCCTGTTTTCCCTGCGTTAAATTGACTCCTGGATTCCTCACTTCCAGGTGGATTATTCCAGTCGTATCCACAACCGTTACCCCATGTTTTTCAAGAGATTGTTCAAAACGACTTTGCGTGATCATTTCTCCCTCTTTGATAAAGGCATAAGTCTCACCACTATCGCCTATTCTGCCCTGCTGTAATATGGGTGATAATTCGATGTGAGGATCAAGTCTAAAAGCCAGGGCTGCAATGATTTTTTCTGATTCGTCTTTAATAGGGGCTCCAACAAACATGGTGACCAACCCCTTGGTCAGTTTACCTTTCTGATTCAGAAGGGCAACTTGCGCGTGGTGGGGGCTGCTTAATGTCGTTTTACCCTGCCAGATTTCCTTCAAAAACCCCGGCTGATGAGTCAAAAGATTTATCTCACCGGTATTAATATCGCGACTAGAAGCAAGACTAATCCCTGCTGTCGAGATAATAAAAAAGCCCTGATAAGCTCTAACTTTCTGAATAGGGTCGAACCATTTACGCAGATTTTCCTGAGTTGGCGATGAGATCAATTTTTGCCGGGAGTCTTGCAAAGGCAAGAGTTCCTGCGCCCCCTGAATAATGTTTTTTGTCCTTGCCCAGATTAAGGCGTGAGATTGTTGTTCCTTTAATCTAAAAAAAACGGCTTGTTCGGTGGTAGTCAGAATTGTATCCAGGGATTTCCCTATTTCCTCATGGCTTTTGAATGTAATCGTTCGTTGTATATACCAGGAATAGGTTCCAATAAATAGCAGTATCAGTAGCAATATAAAAGATATAATTATTTTAAATTTTAATGGGGAATCAGTTGTGCGATTTTCAGCCAAAAGGGAAGAAAAATAATGTCTCTTGAGCAGTCCTTGGTAATCCTTACCGAGAAAGTAAAAAACCGGTCCCAGAACAAAAGGGGCAAGATCAATAATATAATGGAGGACGTTGTTTTTATGGATTTTGATAATGGAAGATGCTGAAAAAGTATCATTAGAATTTATAATATCCAATGTCCATGCGGCCACGGGGAAAAAAAGCCCGAAAACAATTCCAAAAAGAATATACTTGGTGTGAATACTTAACTGTATTTTATTCATATCTTTAAAATACTTCGCTGTATCTTAACCGAGACAGGCTAAGGAATTAAGTTTATAGGTAAAGTTTTGTAACTATCAGTGTCTTTATAGTAATTTTACTTGCTATTGACGTAACTGATCGGTAGATTATTTAAGGATCTAGAAAACTTATTATTTTAATAGTTCAATTTGATTATTAAAAATAATTACTTGATTATAATGCCGGGAAACAATCCATTGATCAGTCAGAATGCAAATATTTTAATTGTCGATGATGATGACAGAATCTGTAGAATCCTTAACCGATATCTGACTTCTGCCGGTTATCTGGTAAAAACAGCCGCCAATGGTGAAGAGATGTACCGTTGTATGCAATTGCAACAGCCGGATCTTGTCATTCTCGATCTGCAAATGCCGGGCGAGCACGGGCTTGAACTGACAAGGAAACTTCGGCAAGACTCTGATGTTGCCATTATCATTGTCACAGGCACGGGTGATAAAGTGGATCAGATCGTTGGGCTAGAAGGAGGTGCGGATGACTATCTCACCAAGCCCTTTGAAGAACGGGAACTACTAGCCCGGGTTCGTAGTGTTTTGCGCCGGATCACACCCAATTCAACACCATCAGTTAATGTCGATAAATCGGTGCATAAATTTTCAGATTGGGTGCTAGACTTGACTGCCCATGAATTAAAATCGACGACTGGTGAAGAGGTTATGTTGACCAGTTATGAATTTCAGTTACTGACTGCACTTGTTAAGAGTGCTGACAGGGTATTGAGCCGTGATCAGATTATGGATAGTATTGCTGGGCGTGACTGGATGCCAAATGATAGAAGTATTGATGTGTTAATCGGTAAGCTTCGTAAAAAAATTGAACAGGACCCTAACAAGCCATCCTTGATCAAGACAATTCGTGGTACGGGATACAAATTTACTGCACGAGTAACACATACCTAAATCTGTAAATCTCAATGGGTTCGAGTGAGTAAGCGGGTAGAAAAGTCATCTGAACATCGTTGATTTGAGTTCAATTATTTTTCATTGATAACTTCAATATTTAAATTAATTTACTGAAATGGTTGGTTTTATCCGCCTCAGTAAAGGTGACAAATTCCACAGTGATGCCTTTAATCAAAGGTCTATTAAACTTTCTTTCCACATTACAGAATAACTTCCTGTTGTGATGAATCAGTGACCTGAATATCCACATTGGAATCACGGAATGCAGAGTAATGGGGGCTCCAATCATCAGCTTTCAATATCTATTAAATTTGAGTTACAAAACGTTACATTTCGATTAAACCATAGTCACAAAGTTTTTATATGGTCAGTACCATACACACAAACAGGTGAAACGAAACGAAACGAAATGAAATACGAATTTGAAAAAAAAGCCTATTTAATGCTGCTTGTTATCCCAATCATGTTCTTGATTGTTTGTATATTACTAAACGTAATTAAGCCAGGAAGGCCATTTTACAGCAAAAGTGGCTATCATTTTAACTTGATAGAAGGTTCCAAAATAACAAAAACAACGCCTACTCCGACTCAAAAAAAGCAAATTGACATTTTTCGTGAGTCTTTTATTAGGCATTGATAAATATAGAAGTTACGCATTGACAGGCAATGTTAAACTATGAGTATTAAAAACACCGAAGCCATCGGAAGGCCAATCCTTGATAAGAGGTATAATCCGTCCATCCACAGCCTGTTGTACGTTACCAGTGTATATAGGCTTTCTATTAAGTGAACCAAAACAGGCAAGTTGCCGTCGGTTGGGAGAAGTCATGTCACTACGCACGATAGTGTAATACCAATCCCAATATATTTTTATATCAAAAAAGTGATATGTATATGTATGGAGCATTGCGGAATACAGGATGAATTGCACGTTTATTCCCGTATTACGCGATGCTCCATACGGGCGATCAATGTCTTTCTTTCCCTGTTTTTTAGTAACTGATTAGAGTTAGTATTTATTGGGATTAGTATAATCGCTTATCAATGGCCGGTTTTGGTCGTTTTGGGCTAGTCAATTCTGTATGTCTCTGTTCTTTTCTACGTTACAGTCTAAAATCAGATAAAAGTCACTGCTCAGGAATTGATTATGTTTCGTTTTATCTTATTCTTTATCCTCGTTTCACAGTATTCCATCACATTGGCCGCCCCCTTAACAAAGGATGAAGCACCAGAGCTGCTTAAACCTTGGGTTGACTGGGTTTTGCAAGATGAAGATACCTATCAATGTCCTTATTTCTACAACAACTTTCAGCAAAAGCAGTGTGCTTGGCCTGGTGCTCTTAATTTAGAGCTAAAATCTAAGCAGGCTCAATTTATCAGTCAATGGCAAGTTTATAAGGAAGGTTGGATTTTTCTGCCGGGCGATAAAAATTATTGGCCTCAAAAGGTAACAATCAATAATAAGCCTGCATTGCTTGTGGAGCAGCAGGGTAAGCCTAGTATTAAATTAGCTGCTGGTTCATATCTGATTAAAGGTGTGTTTTTCTGGGATAGAATGCCCGAAAGTTTGGCGATTCCTGAAAATACGGGGATATTAAGTTTGAGGATTAATGGCAAAGCTATTGCTTATCCCTCTATCAAAAGGAATATGGTTTGGCTAAAAGAAAGTGATATAGGTGATAAAAAACCTAAAAGTGTAGAAAATAAGTTAGGCCTGCAGGTTTTTAGAAAAGTGGATGACAATGTTCCCTTGCAACTTATTACTTTTCTTGAGTTGGATGTGTCAGGTGATCAGCGAGAAATTACATTACCCCATGCCTTATTAACTCAATTTATTCCAATTTCCTTAAAAAGTCCTCTGCCTGCCAGAATTGAACCTAATGGTGATTTACTGGTTCAAGTTCGTCCTGGACGCTGGCATATAGAACTGAATGCGCGTCACCCAGCGCCTTTAGCGCAACTTACATTAACTATTGAGGATAAGCTGTGGCCGCAATCAGAAATTTGGTCTTTTAAGGCTCAGCCTTTTCAGCGTGTTGTTGAAATTAATAATTTAAAAGCCATTGATCCTAGTCAGACTAATGTACCTAAGCAATGGAGAAACTTACCTGCTTATTTGCTTAAGCAAGGTGAAACTATGGCTTTTAAAGTGATTAGACGGGGTGATCCCGAGCCAGAACCCAATCAATTAAAGTTAAATCGACAATTATGGTTAGATTTTGATGGAAAAGCCTACACCGTTGCCGATAGCATTAACGGAAAAATGACCAAAGGTTGGCGACTTAATGCATTGCCTGAAACACAAGTTGGACAAGTTAAACTCAATGGTCAAAACCAATTAGTGACTCGCTCTGTAGATACCAATAAAAAAGGTGTTGAAGTGAGAAAAGGCAATGTTAATTTACAAGCAGATAGTCGTATCAATGGCGACATCAGTCATATCAGTGCAGTGGGTTGGGAGCAGGATTTTTATCAGGTTAAAGCAGAGTTAAATATTCCTCCGGGCTGGCGTTTATTGGCAGCAAGTGGTGTGGATAATGTGCCTAATAGTTGGGTTTCACAATGGACATTACTGGATCTGTTTTTAGTCTTAATAGCTTCACTAGCAATCAGTCGATTATGGACGGTGTATTGGGGGGTTTTTGCATTGATTAGTTTGAGTTTATGCTGGCATGAAGCTCAATCCCCGCATTTTATCTGGCTGAATATTCTAGCGGTAATTGCTTTAATCAGAGCGTTGCCTGAAGGTAAATTGCAAAGAATATTAAAGTGGTATAGAAATGCCTGTTGGTTTTTTTTGTTACTGATTGTTATTCCTTTTATGGTTTCACAAATACGAATAGGTTTATATCCACAATTGGAAAAACAGTGGCAACAAATATCGCCAGCACAATTAAATGGAGTTGATGTTATTAAATCCAGCGATAACCTGGCAATGCTTGAGCAAGAGCATGTGATGAGCAAATTTGCCCCTAAGGTGAGGCAGTTAGCCAGTTCTTCTGCCATGATCTCTGGACAAAGTAAATCAAAACAAATAATGCTTGAGAGTATTGATCCAGATGCCAATATTCAAACAGGGCCAGGCTTACCTCAATGGCAATGGACTAAAGTGCATTTATCATGGAATGGCTCAGTCGATAGCCAGCAACAAATCTCACTATGGTATTTATCACCTAAATTGACCATGCTATTAAATTTTTTAAGGGTGATACTTGTATTAGTTTTGTCTTTGTTAATGTTTGGTTTGATAGATGAAAAAATTAAGATTCCCAGTGCCTTATTAAGTTGGATATTGCTGATTCCATTTTTAAGTTTTCCTGCGCAGGATGCTTATGCTGATTTTCCTGATCAACAAATGCTTAATGAGCTGAAAAACAGATTATTGCAAGCGCCTGACTGTTTGCCCTCATGTGCTCAAATCTCCTCTATGCACTTAGCTGTTACACCTAAAAACTTAAGCATAAAATTACAGGTTCATGCGCAACAGGCTGTGGCGATTCCATTACCTGCTAAGTTAGAGCAATGGATGCCTAGTCAGGTATTGGTTAATGGTCGTCAGGCAAAGGCAGTAATTAGAGTTAATAATGCGTTATGGATTAGTCTTGATAAAGGCTTGCAGTTGATTGAGTTAACAGGTGTTAATCCTGTTCAAAATAGATTTACTTTACCATTGGTTTTAAAACCTCATCGAGTGACTGTTGAAAGTAAAGGCTGGACGATAGAGGGTGTTCATGAAAATGCTCAAACAGATAATCAACTGATTCTTTCCAGAGTTAAAACTGTTCAGCAGTTGCAAGCAGCTGGTAACGAGCTTGAATCGGGTTCTTTACCTGCTTTTGTCAGAATCGAAAGAACTTTAAATTTAGGCTTGGATTGGCGTGTCACGACTCGTGTTGTGCGTGTTGTTCAAAATGATTCGGCAGTCGCTTTAAAATTACCTTTAATAAAGGGTGAATCGGTTACAACTGATCGGATTAGAGTTAAAGATAAACATGTGCTAGTTAATATGTCTTCTAGGCAAAATAGTTTGCAGTGGGAGTCAGTTTTAAAAAAATCACCCCAAATAGAATTGCTAGCGGCTAATACCAGTCTATGGAACGAGGTATGGCGAGCAAATGTCAGTCCAATATGGCATTTACAAATAGCGGGTATTTCTGTCGTTCATCATCAAGATAGAGGTCGATGGTTGCCGGAATGGAGACCTTGGCCGGGTGAAAAAGTCAGTTTAACAATCACTCGACCTGTAGCAGTTAAAGGTGCAACTTTGACTGTTGATAGGACAGATTTACAAATAAAGCCAGGTAAGAGGTCTGTTGAAACAGAATTGAAATTAAGTGTCAGAAGCTCAAAAGGTACGCAGCATACGGTAAACCTACCTGAGCGAGTGCAGTTACAATTAGTAAAAATTAATGGCACAACACAGCCGATACGACAAAAACAGTCACAAGTGACTTTACCTATTAAGCCAGGGAAACAGGAGATAATTCTTTTGTGGCGAAATATGCAGGAGCAAGCAAGTTTTTTGACTACCCCTGTTGTTAATTTAGGTGTTGCGAGTGTTAATAATCATTTAAAGGTGTTGTTGGGTCAAGATAGGTGGGTGTTAGTTACCTTGGGTCCATACTTTGGTCCTGCTGTTTTATTTTGGGGGATGTTGATAGTTGTCGCAATACTCTCATTTGGCTTGGGAAAAATATCGCTTACTCCTTTAAAGCATTGGCATTGGTTTTTATTGTTGATTGGGTTGAGTCAAATTCCTATTGAATTAGCCATGTGTGTGATTATCTGGCTAATTGCTTTAGGTTTCAGAGCAAAAAAACAGCCTACAGAGGCAGGCTATTTTAATATTATGCAAGTAGGGTTAGGTTTATTGACTTTGGTTTCTATCTTGGTACTGTTTTTGGCTGTTCAGCAAGGCTTGTTAGGATCTCCAGATATGCAAATTGTAGGTAATCAATCCTCGGCTTTTAATCTTAATTGGTATCAAGACAGGAGTGATGAACTATTACCCACGGCAACAGTTATTTCAGTCCCATTAATGACATATCGTATTTTAATGCTACTTTGGTCGCTATGGTTAGCTGTTTCATTATTAAATTGGCTGAAATGGGGTTGGAGTTGTTTTGCTATGGATGGCTTATGGAAAGAGTTGAAAGCAAAAGGGAAGGGTGCGGCTGTAATGAGTGATAAGCAAAGTTAGTTGTCAGAGTTAGAGTGATGTACGCATGATTAATATTATTTTTTGGGGGGGCAGTATGGATGTTGGGAAACTTCTTATTATCTTGGGTAGTGTGATTTTATTAGCAGGAATATCCATGTCATTTGCTCCTTGGTTGCTTAACTGGTTTGGTAAGTTGCCAGGTGATATTCGTATAAAAAATGAACACAGTCTGGTTTTTATTCCAATTACCTCAATGATTGTCGTTAGTTTGTTGTTAACATTGATTGTTAATCTGTTTTTTAGAAAGTAGTAGTGATCCCACTTAGAAGCAGGGTGATGAAAGATCTTGATGCTTTATCAAGGTGTGTATTTTTTTTGTGTAAAGCGACTATACTGAGTTTGTTGGTTGATTGTTAACGGATAAGGCATCTATATGGCGAAACTAAGCCCGCAGGTATTAATTCAGGAATCATTAGAATTATTTTCACTTCCCGATATTTATTTTCAGGTTTCTGAAATGATTAGTGATCCTCGTTTTACTGCTGAGGATTTGGGAAGAGTGATTGGTAAAGATCCTGGTCTTAGTGTGCGATTGCTGAAGCTGGTTAATAGCTCGTTTTATGGTTTTCAAGCGCGAATTGATACGATTCCTAGAGCGATTACCATTGTTGGTGTTGAGGATTTACAAAGCTTGGTGTTAGAAACGGCTGTGATAGATAAATTTAGTCGAATCCCTTGTGAGTTGGTGGATATGACTGAATTTTGGTTGCGTAGTGTGCAGTGTGCTGTCATTGCCAAGTTGTTGGCTAAAGAAAGTGCTGTGCTACATAGTGAGCGCTTGTTTCTGGCGGGGTTGTTGCATGATCTAGGTTCGTTGGTATTTTATTATGAATTGCCTGATGAATCGAGAGAAATTTTGTTGACAGCGGTGGGTGATAGACGTTTGGTTGGTGGGTTGGAGCAAGAAATTATAGGCTTTACCCATGCGGATATGGGGGCGGAGTTGATGAGGTTGTGGGGCTTGCCTGAGTCTTTGTGTGAGGCGATTGCTTGTTATCTTAATCCTGAAGTGGCTCAGGCACATAAACTTGATGCTTATTTGTTGTGTTTGGCATCACGCCTTACGGAGTTTTCTCAGCAAGAAGATTTTGTTGAGCAAGTGTTAGCTGAGTTTTCTGATCAAGCATTGTCAGTTATTCGTTTGGATATTAAGCAAGTTACGAGTGTGGTAAAGAAAGCGAATGAAGAGTTTGCTCAGGTGTTTGAGCTAATGGTGCCAGAAAAACGTTTTCATTAATTGTTTTTAAATAACTTGAATATCAAACCGTTCTAAAATTTTAATCAACTTAATTAAAGGGAGTCCAATTAGAGAGTTAGGGTCTTCTCCTTCTATTTTGTCAAATAGGCTAATGCCCAAACCTTCCGCTTTAAATCCCCCGGCGCAGTTATAAGGTGTGTCTAAGTTCACGTAATTGAGAATTTGTTGGTCAGATAATTTCTTGAAATAAGTTGTGCATAAGTCAATGTCTGTATAATATCGTCCGCTTGAAGCGTCTAAGACGCAGACGCTGGTGTAGAAATTTACAGATCTTCCTGATTGGAGTTTTAATTGCTTGATCGTGTTTTGGTGATTGCCTGGCTTTCCTAGTATGTGGTTGTCAAAGCTTGCGACTTGATCAGAGCCAATAATCAGATGACTTGGGTAGTCTGATTGCAAGGCAAGTGCTTTTTCTATTGCAAGGCGTAAAGCCAGTTTATCTGGTTGTTCGTTTGGCTTGGGGTGTTCATCAATGTCTGGTGAGGCGGTGATGAATTCAAGATTAAGTTTTTGTAATAAGCTTTTTCTGTAAAGAGAGCTTGAGGCAAGAATGAGTTCTTTCATTTGAACTTGATATGTCTGTTTATAAGGTGTTGACGAAAATTCATTAACCCTTTAGAATTGTTCAGTTATGTTAGATCAATTACCTATTCTTATAAATCCAGCAAGCTTTTGTGAAAGAGGCAAAGAGCTTGAAGGTACCTTTAAAATAAGCGAATTAACTCGTTTATCTGATAGCTTGTTAGATAATTCTGGGCTGGTTGAGGCGAAGTTTTCTTTTTATAAAGAAGGCAGAGTACCGACTATTCAGGGAGAAATCAAAGCAAATTTAGTGCTTGAATGTCAGTCATGTTTGGATAAAGTGATTTATCCGATTGATAGGAAGATTAAATTGGGCGTGGTTTTAAATATGGAGCAAGCTGATAGATTAGCAAGTGATTGTGAACCTTTGCTCTTAAGCGATGAAAAGATTTCACTTATTGCGCTTATTGAGGATGAATTGTTATTGGCATGACCTGATTTTCCAAGGCATCAATATGATTGTGTTGAGCTTGATGACGGTGAAACTATAGCAATTGAGAATGCTCAAAATGAGCAGGTGAATTCTAACAACCCGTTTTCTGTTTTAGCTAAACTTAAAAATACTGGAGATTAATAATGGCTGTACAAAAAAGTAAAGTGACACGTTCTAGACGTGGTCAACGTCGTTCACACGATTCTTTAACAAGTAAAACTTTGTCTCAAGATCCAATGACAGGTGAAACACATTTACGTCATCACATGACGCCAGATGGTGTTTTTAAAGGTCGTCAAGTAGTCTTAAGCAACGAAGACTAATTTTGCCTAGAGTATTTGCTGTTTTTTTAAATAGCAGATACTCTCAGTCTTTAGCTGGGAGCGAGAGTATTTAATCTCTGGCATTGCTGGTTTTTTTACCTGTTCCTTTCCTGACTGTTATCGACTTAGTTCTAGGTCGGTTCATATAAAACTTACGGAGTTAATCCTAAGCGTGAGCTCAACAATTGCTATTGATGCGATGGGCGGGGATTTTGGTCCTCAAGTCACCATTCCTGCATCCTTGAAATGCTTAAAAGCAAATCAAGATTTAAAAATCATTTTGGTCGGAGATGAGGCTGTTCTTAACGAACTGTTAGCTGAGGCTCTTGTTCAATTTAAAGATCGTTTATCTATACAGCATGCTTCTCAGCAAGTGGATATGGATGAAAAACCACAGAGCGCTTTAAGAAGCAAAAAAGATTCTTCAATGCGAGTGGCGATTAATCTAGTGCGTGATGGTCATGCAGATGCCTGTGTGAGTGCAGGTAATACCGGTGCCTTGATGGCAATTGCACGATTTGTACTGAAGATGATTCCTGGTATTGATAGACCTGCCATTATTTCAACTTTACCTTCGGTTTTTGGACATACACATATACTAGATCTAGGTGCTAATGTTGATTGTACCGCTGAGCACTTGTATCAGTTTGCCATTATGGGTGAAGAGGTGGTGAAAGCGGTAGAGGGTATTGCGACACCAAAAATCGGCTTACTGAATATCGGTGAAGAAGACATGAAAGGCAATTAGCAGGTTAAAGCGGCTGCAAAATTGTTAGAGTCATCTACTTTAAACTATATAGGTTATGTTGAAGGCAATTCAATTAATGCAGGTAGTGTAAAAGTTGATTTAATTGTGACAGATGGTTTTGTTGGTAATGTCGCTCTCAAATCAATCGAAGGTGCGGCAAAGATGATTGGCACTAAACTGAAAGAGGCTTTTTCAAGGAATATTTTTACTAAGCTTGCTGGTTTAGCTGCATACCCTGTTTTAAAACTATTTAAAGAAAGTATCGACCCTAGAATGTACAATGGCGCAAGTTTTATTGGTTTGCGAGGCTTGGTTATTAAAAGTCATGGTGGCGCTGATACATTAGCATTTCAAACAGCGATACATCTTGCAGAGGTAGAGATTGCACAGGATGTGACGCGTAAAATCAGTGATAAAGTTGCTACCACTTTAGAAAATAGAGAATAAGTATGAAGCGTTGTGCAAAGGTAATTGGTACAGGTGGTTATTTGCCTGAAACAGTACGAACTAATGAGGAAATATCGAAGTTAGTTGATACGACGGATAGCTGGATTGTTGAACGCACAGGCATTAAGACTCGACGAATAGCTGGTGCAGAAGAAACAGCATCAAGTATGGCTGAAATTGCTGCCAGGCAAGCGATAGAAATGGCAGGGATTGATGCAAACGATATTGATTTAATTATTGTTGCAACAGGTTCGCCTGATAGAGTTTATCCAAGTACAGGGTGTTTGTTGCAACAACGTCTGGGTATTAAGCAATGTGTTGCATTTGATGTGCAAGCTGCGTGTTCTGGTTCTATCTTTGCAATGAGTATTGCTGATCAATATATTAAGTCGGGTGCAGCTAATAAGGTATTAGTGGTTGGTTCTGAAATTTGCTCCCGTTTAGTTGACTGGACAGATAGAGGTACCTGTATTTTGTTTGGTGACGGGGCGGGTGCTGTGCTTTTAGAATCATCAAAAGAATCTGGTATTTTATCAACGCATATTCATTCGGATGGCGGTTTTGAAGATTTGCTTTATTGTCCAAATCCACAAACAGCCGCTGATTCGGCTAAGGATGAGCCGGGGTATATTAGTATGCGTGGTAATGAAGTGTTTAAAGTCGCCGTTAATACATTAGGTCGTATTGTTGATGAAACACTAGAAGCAAATGGGCTGGATAAGGCTGATGTTGATTGGTTGGTGCCTCATCAGGCAAATACTCGAATTATCGCAGCAACAGCAAAGAAATTGAAAATGTCGATGGATCAAGTGGTTCTGACATTAGAAAATCAAGGGAATACCTCATCAGCATCTGTTTTGTTAGCTTTTAATGAAGCGGTAAGAGATGGGCGGATTCAGCGAGGACAAATCGTATTGCTAGAAGCCTTTGGCGCTGGTTTTACATGGGGTTCTGCATTAATTAGGTATTAGAAGGGCAGGCTAAAGGCTAAAGGCTAAAGGTAAAAAGAGCTGTGGTGACCTTGTTCTTTTCGCCTTTCGCCTTTCGCCTTTCGCCTGTTTTTTTTATTTTTTCAAATAAAAAAACATTATGACTGAGCAAAATTATAATTTAGCGTTTGTATTTCCTGGGCAGGGATCTCAATCCATTGGAATGTTGTCTGAAATGGCAGAGACTTTTCCGTTGGTTAAAGAAACATTTGAGCAAGCTTCAGATTGCTTGGATTTTGATTTGTGGAAAATGGTTCAACAAGGGTCTGTAGAGGACTTGAATCAAACACACAATACACAACCAGCAATGTTAACGGCTGGGGTGGCTATGTGGCGTGTTTGGTGTGAGCAATCAAGTATAAGACCCGCCTGGATGGCTGGTCATAGCTTGGGTGAATACACTGCACTAGTTAACTCAGGCGCAATGAAGTTTGAAGATGCTGTTTTATTGGTTGCTGAGCGAGGCAGGTTGATGCAAGAGGCTGTCCCTGTCGGTGTCGGGGCAATGGCAGCTATTATTGGCTTGGAAGATCATTTGGTGGTTAAGGTTTGTGCTGATAGCGCTGAAAATGAAGTGGTTTCTGCAGTTAATTTTAATGCACCGGGGCAAGTTGTCATTGCCGGACATAATGCAGCCGTTGAAAGAGCAATGAGTGCAGCAAAAGAAGCGGGTGCCAAAAGGGCATTAAAGTTACCCGTGAGTGTGCCATCTCATTGTGCGCTAATGGAATCGGCAGCAGAAAAACTGGATGTAATGCTTCAAGAAATTGAAATGGACATTCCTAAGATGACCTTAATCCATAATGTTGATGTGGCATCACATAATGCGGTTGAAGTGATTCGAAATGCGTTAAAGGAACAACTGTTTAAGCCTGTTCGTTGGGTTGATGGTATTAAGTATATGCATGATCAAGGTGTTACTCACTTTGTGGAATGTGGGCCTGGTAAAGTTTTGATGGGGCTTAATAAGCGTATTGTTAAAGAAGCTGATCATATGGCGATGTATGATCCAGCAACATTAGAAAAAGTGTTGGAGCAATTAAATGGATAAAAAAGTAGCATTAGTAACAGGGGCAAGTCGTGGAATAGGGCGTGCAATTGCAGAGCAGTTAATAGTAGATGGTTTTTTTGTTATTGGTACTGCAACCAGTGATAAAGGCGCTGATTCGATTTCTGCTTATTTAGCTGAAAATGGTAAAGGTTTGAAACTAAATGTTGCTGATGCTGAATCCATTGCTGAAGTTATCAAGCAAATTGCTGAAGATTATGCGGCACCAGCTGTATTGGTTAACAATGCAGGTATAACGCGCGACAATTTATTGATGCGTATGAAAGATGACGAATGGGATGATATTATCAATACCAACTTAACCTCTATTTTTCGCAT
>WTAG01000054.1 GCA_013139755.1 Methylomarinum sp.
CTAAAGTGACTGTGAAAGTATTCTGTGTAGACTGGATTGAGGTACGAAACCCAAGCTACACAAACATCACTATTTATAAAAAAACCGACATAAGCCGGTTTTAATTAAAGCAGATACAGGGTTCATTAACTTACGATAAGCAACAAGCCAAGCTGCTTTTATTCAGAATAAGAGCCAAAACTCATGATACGCTGATAACGTTTTTCCATCATTTCATCTTTGTCTTCACGCTTTAGCTCATCTAAATGTCTAATTAAAGCCTCGCGTAAACTCAAAGCTGTTTTTTGATAATCTCTATGACCACCACCTAATGGCTCACGAATCACTTCATCTAAAAAGCCTTGTTCTCGCACTCTGTCAGATGTAATGCCCATTGCTTCAGCAGCTAACTGAGACTTTTCAGCACTTTTCCATAAGATAGAAGCACAGCCTTCAGGTGAAATCACAGCATAAGTACTGTATTCCATCATAATCAGCCTATCACCAACACCAATAGCTAAAGCACCACCTGAACCACCCTCACCAATCACCGTACAAATAATAGGTGTTTTCAGTTTAGACATTTCAAATAAGTTTCTGGCAATCGCTTCGCTTTGTCCACGCTCTTCTGCACCAATACCAGGATAAGCTCCCGGTGTATCGATCAAACAAATAACAGGTAAATTAAAACGTTCTGCCATTTTCATCATACGCAATGCTTTGCGATATCCTTCTGGCCTAGGCATACCAAAATTACGATGAATTTTTTCTTTAGTATCACGGCCTTTTTGATGCCCGATCACCATAATGGGCTGGCCTTCTAACTTAGCCAGACCACAAACAAGTGCAGCGTCATCAGCATAAGCTCTATCTCCATGTAACTCATGGAAATCGGTAAACATATGCTCAATATAATCTAATGTATAAGGACGTTCAGGGTGACGTGACAATTGAGAAATTTGCCAATCAGATAAATCAGCAAAAATAGATTCGGTTAAACGTTCACTTTTTTCTTCCAGCTGTTTAAGCGTATCAGATATATTAATATCGTTGTCAAACTCCACTTTACGAAGCTCTTCAATTTTCGCTTCTAATTCAGCGATAGGTTGTTCAAAGTCTAAAAATTTAAGATCCATAGAAGCCTGTGAAAATGAGTTTATTAATTAATCCAGTAATTTTATAGAAAAACCAAAATTAATTCTCAAAAATTTCACTTAATTCTTTAGAAAAACCTGTTTATTTACACTAACAAAAACAACATTACTATTAGCCGACATATAAATTCATCTTTGTTTTTGCAATTCTTCAGCATCCAAAGATTTTAAATGTTTCAATTTTTCAGTAATCTTAATCTCCAACCCACGATTAACAGGATGATAATATTGCGTGCCTATTAGTTCATCAGGAAAATAATTTTCCCCTGCCGCATAAGCTTCTGGCTCATTATGCGCATAGCGATAATCTTTTTTATAATCCAGCGATTTCATCAGTTTAGTTGGCGCATTTCTTAAATGGATAGGCACTCCCAAACTGCCACTTTGTCTTACATCATTCATTGCTGCATTGTATGCCATATAAACGGCATTACTCTTAGGCGCACTGGCTAAATAAATAACCGCTTGTGCCAATGCCAACTCACCTTCTGGACTGCCCAAACGTTCTTGAGCTTCCCAGGCATTAATAGTAATTTCTAACGCTCTAGGATCTGCATTGCCTATATCTTCTGAGGCTATACGAACAATTCTTCGGGCTAAATAGGCTAAATCACAGCCACCATCTATCATTCGACATAACCAATAGAGTGATGCATCAGGGGAGCTGCCTCTGACTGACTTATGCAAGGCTGAAATCAAGTTATAGAACTCTTCCCCTTGATTATCAAACCGTCGCACACCACCCGAAAGTACTTCTTGCGCAATCGTTTCCGTTATAACTTGAGTTTCATTTGCCGCTGCTAGCTCTACAGCAATTTCTAACAAATTTAACAAACGCCTTGCATCACCATCGGCTGCACTAGCAAACTGCTGCTTTAATTCTCCTGAGATTTGTATATTTGATGAAGCCAGCCCCTTTTCTTTATCTGACAAGGCTTTATTTAATACTTCTATCAAGTCATCCGTGCTTAATGAGTTAAGCACATAGACCCTGGCTCTGGATAACAACGCATTATTTAATGCAAAGGAAGGGTTTTCGGTGGTCGCGCCAATAAAATAAACCGTACCATCTTCTACATGCGGCAAAAAAGCATCCTGCTGCGATTTATTAAAGCGATGAACCTCATCTACAAATAGAATTGTGCGTTTGTTTTGTTGCAACTGAATGATCTTGGCATCGGCGACTGCGGCACGTATATCTTTTACGCCTGCTAATACCGCAGATATAGAGATAAATTCGGCATCTGAGTGATGAGCAATCATTCTTGCCAAAGTTGTTTTACCTGTCCCTGGCGGCCCCCAAAAAATCATTGAATGCAGTCGTCCCGATGAGACCGCTTCATAAAGCGGTTTTCCTGGTTTTAAAATATGCTTCTGACCAATATAATCATCCAATAAAAGCGGTCGCATTCTGTCTGCGAGCGGCTTTTCCATTTTATCAAACATGATTACTTTTTAACGCTATTAATTTTCAAAAACATCAACCCCCTCAGGCGCTGTAAACTCAAATATTGAACTATCCAATACAAGATTCTGCTTAACATTTGAAAAATAGATTCGCGTCAATTGACCAAAATTATCACTTAATTCCATACCACCCATTAATGCCCCATCCATACCTATCAAAATATAATTAAAACCACTGCCTTCATTTTTTGGGGACAGTTTAATCCATTGCATTTCTTCATCTACCCCCTGTTGTTGTAGAGTGAAATTTTCTTCCAGGGCAATTTCACCACTTAATAATAAGGCGGGCGTTGAGCCTAAAGATTCATCCAGTTTTTTTATAGTTACTTGCTCTAAATCAGCATCATAAAACCAGACCTTGCCAACATTAG
>WTAG01000722.1 GCA_013139755.1 Methylomarinum sp.
TATTGTCAGGTCAGCTGAGGGCGAGGTATTAAAGATTGTCGAAGAAAAAGATGCTAATACAGAGGAAAAGTTAATTACTGAAGGTAATACCGGGATTATTGCGGCTCCCGGTAATTTATTAACGCAGTGGTTATCTAAACTGGGTAATAGTAATGCGCAAGGTGAGTTTTATTTAACCGATATCATTGAAATGGCAGTAAATGATGGTATTGAGGTAAAAACAAATCAACCAGACTGTCAGGATGAAGTGTTAGGGATAAATGATCGCAGTCAGTTGGCTCATCTTGAGAGAGTATATCAATTGCAACAAGCTCAAAGCTTAATGCAACATGGCGTAACCTTAAGAGATCCGGCAAGAGTCGATGTGCGGGGTGGGTTTAAGCATTTAGGTCAGGATATAGAGGTAGATGTTAATGTGCTATTTGAAGGTATTAATAGTATAGGTAATAACGTGATTATTGGTGCCAATTGTATTTTAAAGAATGCGGTGATTGCCGATGATGTGGAAATATTAGCAAATTGTGTTATTGAAGATGCGGTTGTTGGTGAGCATAGCCGGATAGGGCCTTTTGCACGATTAAGACCTCAAGCTGAATTAGCCAGTGAAGTCCATATAGGAAATTTTGTAGAGATTAAAAAATCAACTGTCGCAACAGGTAGTAAAATAAATCATCTTAGCTATATTGGTGATGCTACTATTGGTAGTAAAGTTAATATTGGCGCGGGAACCATCACCTGTAACTACGATGGTGTAAATAAATTTAGAACGGTGATTGAGGATGAAGCTTTTATAGGCTCAGATACTCAATTAATAGCACCTGTTACCGTTAGAAAAGGCGCTACCATTGGTGCTGGGTCAACAATTACAAAAGATACACCAGAAGATCAATTAACACTTTCAAGACCTAAGCAAATGAGTATTAGTAACTGGCAAAGACCAGTGAAGAAAACGTAGCTACTTAATTAGAATATCAGGCTCTGTTATTATTTTCTAATGACAGAGCATTGGTTTCGACCTTGTTCTTTGGATTGATATAAAGCTTGATCAGCGCGTTCAAATACAGATACATCCGTATCATCTTCAGAAAACTGACTCATTCCGCATGAAATGGTGAGGTTTATAGAATCGCCATGATGATTAAAGCCAGAGTTAGCAATAATAATTCTTATTTTTTCCGCCATAACCATTGCTTCATCTGAGTTAGTATTGGGTAGAATCATGATAAATTCTTCACCACCATAACGGGCGATAAAATCCGGCTTTCTAGAGTTTTTTTCGATGAGTTGAGCAACTAGAGCTAATGTTTTATCTCCTGCTTTATGTCCAAAATGATCATTGATTAACTTAAATAGATCTATATCCCAGAGCAGTAGAGTGAGGGGTGTCTTATAACGTTGCCAGTTCTGGAATTCAATTGAAATTCGTTCGTCATAAGCTAAGCGATTAGGTAAGTTGGTTAATGCATCTCTATAAGCCTTATCGTGGGTTAACTTAAGGTTGTTACGAAGAGATTTTACTTCAATCTCCATATCCTGCAGTTTTTCAGACATGGAGGAAATTTTTTTTTGAGATTCTTTTTGGTGAATATCTTCAATCTTTCTATGCTTATGAAAATGAATGTTTAATTCTTTGAGGTGCTGGTTTATATTTTCTTGTAATGATGACAGCTCTATTGCATGGTCTGAGCAGTTTTTAATATTATCAACTTGTTGTGCAATTATATTGTCAAAATCATCCATGTTTCCAATGGATTGAGTATTTGACTCAGATGCATCTTGCGTGATTTCTTCAAGTGAGTCTAAATGATTTGAAATGTCGAATAAAAAAGACTCAACACTAAGCTGTTCAGTAAGAGCATTGTTTTTTATATTAACAAGCAGAGAGAGAGATGAATCAATAATTTTTTTATAAGTACTATCATCTAATTCGCCTTGAATTCTTTTTTTCAAAAGAGCACATTGGCCCTGAAATTTAAGCGGAATATCTGATTCAGAAAGTAAGGTGTTAAGGCGTGTTATGAAATATTTTTTTTGATCTTGATCTCTATTCTGGTCGGCTAGAAGGAGGGGGGTATTCTGTATGCGTTCATTATTAGCAATGTGAGTTAGAGTTTTAGATAGAGCGAATAATTCGGGATGTAGTTGTAAATGGCTTGCACCTTGTTTAAGGTTTTTACTGATATTAATAAGGTGCGGATCAAGTTGCTCATTAGAGCCTTGAGTATAAAATGCAAATTGAAGAATCAATTTATACAGTAATTTTTCTGAATCAGATTGAGAGATAGAATTCATTTTAAAGCATTAAATAATCAGATCATTTAGTTAGTGTATCAGCTTTCTGCTGCAGCATGCCGTATAAAAAACTTACAAAGTGTGTGGAAATATTCAACAGGGCTTTAAAACCAAGCGTAAAAAAGAATAAATGAAGGCTCTAATAATTTTAAAAGCCCATTGTATAAATTAGTTTACTACACATTGATTTCTACCATTGTTTTTAGCTTCATATAGCGCTTTGTCTGCACGGTTAAAAGCGGATTCACCGGTGTCATCTTTAGTAAACTGTGTAATACCACAAGAAATGGTAATTGATATTTTTTTACCGTTAGAATTAAATGCTGTTTTTTCTATAACATTACGTAATTTATCTGCTGCTAAAAGAGCTGATTGAACATCAGTATCTGATAATAGCATGGTGAACTCTTCACCACCAAACCTGGAAACAAAATCTGTTTCTCTGCAATGATTAGAGAGTAATTTAGATATTAGAATGAGTGTCTTATCCCCTGCCTTATGACCAAAGGTATCATTAATATGTTTTAATAAATCAATATCCCATATGAGTATAGAGAGCGGCGTATTATAGCGTTTTGATCGTGCTAGTTCAGTGGCAAATCGTTCATCATAAGCCAAGCGGTTAGGCAAACCAGTTAATGGGTCATGTAAAGAAGTTTTGTGCGCTGCGCTTAACTTGACCTTTAGCTGTTTAGATTCTTGCTCCATTTCATTAATCTTTAAGGTTAATGATTCTAATTCATGATGAATTTGATTGCGCTCAAGCTCTTCCCCTGTACGATGATTATGAATTTGTTGCGCAATGTCTGCTAGACGACTATGAATGATTTTTTTTAATGGTTCTAGCTGAGTGGCATCTTCAGAGGTTTGCTGTAAATCAAGCATTTGTGATGATACCGACTGATCAAGTTGATTACGTTTCTTTGCTGATGATTTTGAAGTTGAATTAGTGCCTGAGACCTTGCCTCCTAATTCGGTAAGTTGATCAGTTAGCTGGGTCAGAAATGCTGCCATTTCCTGATGCTCTGATTGAAAATGTTTTTTGATTTGAAACAGCAAAGAAACTGTTTCATCAAGCGCTGTAGTAATAGATAAATTGCTATATAACCTGTCTTTTAGATCCTTAGCCTGAGATTGGAATTTAGCGGGTACTTCAGTGCCTTCTAATAGTGCAAGTAGTTGTGTATTGATGGCATCAGCATCTATCGGTAGATCTTTTAATGTAGGTTCAAGGTGTTGAATGCCATCAATTTGATCAATGATGGCTACGAATAAATACTGGGAATTGGGGTATTCATTCTTTTCAAACTTTGCTTCGATGAGCTGGAAATCTTTTTTATGATCAGGAAAATGATAAAATAGAAATTCAAAAAGTAAAGTGGCATCAAGCTTAGTTTCTTCAAGCGCATTTTCTTCGAGTGTCATTAATGCATTGGAAAATTTTTCTAATTCAATCTTTAATTGATCACTTTTTAAACCGCTCTTAAGTTGATTCCTAATTGCAAGTAAGTAAGGGTCTAAATCTTTATTAAAACCGGTAGTTGCAAGGGATAAACGAACAATGGTTTTACAAAGCAGGACTTCGTTATCCAGCTGAGACTTTAGTTTTTCTTCATTTTCATCCAGCAAGTCAAAATATTTATCTTTCCATTTATCAGGGTTATTTTGTTTGCTAAAAATACTCATCGAATGAACCTAAAAATTTAGTTGTTAACTGAATGAATTACTTGCTTTCATGTAAAAGAAATCCTTGGCATGAACATAAAGATAATGATTTATTTTGCTTGCGATTCTTGTTGAATTAAACGATTTATCACTTCAATCATATTCTTTTGTGATTTAGCAAGAGGGCCATTGGTTTTATACTTACCATTAATAATAATAGCAGGAACGCCAGTAATACCATAGCGTGGAGCCATTGCTTTTGCTTGACGCAATTTTGCATCAATTAAGAAAGAGTTAAAGGTATTATGAAATTCAGTTTCATCCACACCATGTGCGATAAAAAATTGAGCTAACTGATCTTCTGTTGTTAATTTTTGTTTCTTATTTTGAATGGCATCAAAGAAATCTTCGTGGACTTTATCTACTACCCCCAATGCTTCTGCAACAAAATAAGCTTTTGCATGTTTCCCCCACAAGCTGCTAAATACAGCTGGTTGGCGGATAAACTCAACATTATCAGGCAGTGTTTTTAACCAGTTGGCTAGTACAGGTTCAAAACTATAACAATGAGGGCAACCATACCAAAAGAATTCAATAATTTCTATTTTGTCTTTATTTTGAGTAGGCTGGGCGGGTGATAAGGTTTCATAACCTAGAGGTTCTGCTTGTGATGCAGTGACAAATGAAATAAATAAAAGAAAGATGAGTTTTTTTAACATTTTAAAGCGCTCCGTAAGAGTGAATTCCATATAAAAACATATTCATGCCAAGTAATGCAAATAGGGGGACAAAAATTCCAATAAAAGATCGCTAAGCCTTTGATTAAACGCATATGTAGCAAATGACGTAACTTAGAAACAATAGAGATCACGCTTATTTGGAGTGCAAACCCCCCTATAAACTAAGCTTCAGTAAGTAATAATATACCAAGTATGGTTGCTAAAGTGAAAAATGCAAATCTCACGGCAATAGAGATGTACATAACATCTTTAGGAAACGATAGTTCAACTAAGGGGGTTACTGACAGTGACAATTAGTAACTTGGCAGTAATGTAAATGAAAAAACGTATTACAAGTTACAGGCAGGAATAAGCTAAAAACGAGAACACAAGATGTTGCTTGTGGTATGGGCAAGACAGGCCTAGGACAAATTGGGTGCAGTCAGGACTCTTACCTGGCCTGTGCCAATAGTATATTTGAGCTCTGTTTGATGAGCAAGCAAAGGCATTGCTCATCAAACAGAAAAAATTACTTCATCATAGATATGCTATAGGAAACGGCTTGAATTTCTTTTTTAGACATTCTTTTAGCAATCATATGCATCATATTGTCAGATGTGTTGCTACGAACCCCATTTTTAAAATCAGTGAGTGATTTAATTAGATAATCAGCATGCTGTCCTTGTATAGAAGGAAATGCAGAGGGTTTGTTTCCGTCACCATGTGGTCCGTGACAGGCGATACAGGCAGAGACTTCTGTTTCAAGATTACCATTGCGATAGAGATCATTACCTAAAGCAATTAATGCGTCTACTTCTGCTGAGTTGTCTTTATTATCTTCATCTTCATCTTCATCTTCATCAAGATCTAAGATAGGTAATGGATTAGCTGACACCTTTTGTGATGCGTAGTAAGCTGAAATATCTTTGATAGATTGATCATCCAGTCCCATGGCTAGAGGTGCCATCATCGGAGCATTCCGGTTGTTATCCTTAAAAGCATGTAATTGTGCTACGAGGTAACCTGCATGTTGACCAGCAAGTTTAGGGAAGCCGGGCACCATACTATTTCCCTCTTCACCATGACAACCAGCGCAGCTTTCGGCTTTTGATTTACCAATGGCGATATTGCCTTCTGCATGAGTTAAGCCAGGTGCTATTGAAAATGCAAGAGATATTGAAAGAGCAAGCAAATTTTTAATCATCATGTTCCCCTAAGGAGTCTGTGTTATTTGAGGCTGATTTTGTATATTGCCTATATAATAGCCGAATTATACATTCTACGCGAGATAACGATGAATCC
>WTAG01000368.1 GCA_013139755.1 Methylomarinum sp.
TAAAAAATAGAGTTTGCACCGGCAAAAAAGCATAAAGCTTGCATTTCATCAGACATTTCCTTTCTGCCTGCAGATAAACGCACACGCGATTTTGGCATTAAAATACGTGCCACTGCGATAGTTCTAATAAAAATAAATGGATCTAATGCATCCGTCTTGTCCAAAGGTGTCCCTTCGACTTTAACCAGCATATTAACCGGCACACTTTCTGGATGCTTTGGCAAGTTAGCTAATTCAATTAATAGCTTAGCTCTATCAACATCCGATTCCCCCATCCCCACAATACCACCACAACATACATTAATACCCGAGTCTCTTACTCGCTCTAAAGTATCCAGCCTATCTTGATAAGTTCTTGTGGTAATCACTTCAGAATAATAATCTTCAGAGGTATCTAAATTGTGATTGTAATAATCTAGGCCGCCATCTTTTAAAGCTTTGGTTTGCTTATCACTCAACATACCCAACGTGACACAGGTTTCCATGCCTAAGGCTTTTACGCCTTGAACCATTTCCACCACACGTTCAATATCTTTATCTTTAGGGCTACGCCATGCAGCCCCCATACAAAAACGCGAAGCACCTTGATCTTTTGCCAATTGAGCTGATTTAATCACATCATCAACAGGCATTAAGGCTTCAGGCGTTAAATCAGAGTCGTGACGTGCACTTTGTGGGCAATACCCACAATCTTCTGAACAAGAACCGGTTTTAATACTTAACAAACTACTGACTTGAACCTCATTAGGATCAAAATTCTCTCTGTGTATGGTTTGAGCTTTAAATAATAAATTATTAAAAGGCAAAGCATATAACGCTTGCACCTCATCTAACTGCCAATCATTACGGACAGACTTTGCACATGCAGATTGTGCTTGAGGTGATATTTGATCTATAGTGGGGTTAGCAGACATTCGGTAAATCTCCAAGGCTTTCAAATAAACTTGTCAACCTGATTAAATAAAATGGTAAACAACTGGCGCAACATTATACAGGATTACCTGCTTCCGCCCACCTGCATCTTATGTGGAAATTCAGGATTTAATTCACAAGACATTTGCCAACCCTGTTTTCAGGAGCTACCCAGAAACATCCACTGCTGTTATCGCTGCGCAGAAACCTTTGAAACAGCACAGGCCACGCCCCAACTTTGTGGACACTGCCTAACAAAATCACCAGCATTTGACGAAACCTACGCACCTTTTTTATATCAACACACAATCCGTTACTTAATAACCCAGCTAAAATTTAACCGGCAATACAAAAATGCGCGTTTACTCGGCTATTTATTAGCAAATCACCTAAAGACTACGGCAGAAATGCCAGAAACCATTATTCCTATCCCTTTACACCCAAACCGCTATAAAGAACGCAGCTTTAATCAAACAGTAGAAATAGCCAAAACCCTATCCAAACAACTCAACATCCCTATTGACACCAAAAGCTGTCTAAGAAGCCGAAATACTCCACACCAAATTAACTTACCCGCAAAACAACGCCATAAAAACATTAAAAATGCGTTTACAGTCAATAAACCGATTAAAGCACAGCATGTCGCTATATTAGATGATCTGATAACAACGGGGGCAACGGCTAATGAATTAGCTAAAGTTCTAAAAAAAGCCGGGGTAACAAGAGTGGATGTTTGGGTTTGTGCGAGGGCATAAAGATAGATATTCCAATATGAGGTTTACACTTCACTTTGTGTAACAGCGCGTAGGGCGGAAAAGTGATAACGCATTTGCCATCACAACACAAATACCAGAAGCATCCACTATCGTGGATACCGTCTATGCCGCAAAACCTCGGGTAACGCTCATCTAACCAGCATTTCAGCCTTACGACAAGCTACGCATAAGATGGACTAGATATAGCATAAGTACTCTAAATTTTAGAGCCATGCAAAATGCTTGACCACAAGACCTGCTCCGATCTGTTTGCATCGTATCAACGACATTACTATCAACGAATATTTTTAAAATGATTAATTAGCCCATTGGTTGAGCTATCAAGGCTATTTACCGGCCGATCATGTTGTAGTTCTGGATAAATGACGCCAGCTAGTGTTTTTCCCAGCTCAACACCCATTTGGTCAAACGAGTTTATATTCCAAATTGCACCTTGAACAAAAACCTTATGTTCATACAAGGCAATCAACGAACCTAAAGTTTTTGGCGACAACTGTTTAAATAAAAATGAATTTGTCGGAATATTACCGGGAAAAACTTTAGCATTAAGCAAAACATTATCATGTTCAGCCAGCTCAAATTCACTCGACACTTGCTGGGCAGTTTTACCTTGCATTAAGGCTTGAGGTTGAGCCAGGAAATTTGAGATCAGCATATTGTGATGATCTGGCAGATCATGATAACTTTTAGCCGGAACTAAAAAGTCGCAAGGAATCAGCTTAGTCCCTTGGTGAATTAGCTGGTAAAAGGCATGCTGCCCATTAGTACCCGTTTGCCCCCATATAATAGGCCCTGTTTGATAATCAACGGGGTTTCCTTCAACATCAACACCTTTACCATTACTTTCCATATCACCTTGTTGCATAAAGGCAGGAAAATAACGCAAATAATGACCATAAGGTAAAATTGCTTGCGATTCAGTTTTGAAAAAATTGTTATACCAAATACCCAGTAAAGCCATAATGACAGGAATATTTTGTTCAAATGGTGTCAGTCTAAAATGCTCATCGACTTGATGAGCGCCTTCTAACAGCTCCTCAAAGTTTTTCATCCCAATACTCAAGGGAATTGACAAACCGATTGCTGACCAGAGTGAAAACCGGCCACCGACCCAATCCCAGAACTCAAAAATGTTATCTGGGTTAATACCAAACTCAATAACTTTTTCTTTATTAGTTGATATAGCAACAAAGTGTTTATTAACAGCATTTTGGTCTGATAAAGACTCTACTAACCAAGTACGTGCCGATAATGCATTGGTCATGGTTTCTTGAGTGGTAAATGTTTTTGATGCGATTAAAAACAGCGTAGTTTCCGGATTCAACTTATTTAACGTAGCAAGTAAATCAGCTTGAGCAACATTGGATACGAAGTGTGTCTGAATATTGCCTGTCGAGTAGGGTTGTAATGCCCTAACGACCATTTTGGGGCCTAAATCTGAACCGCCTATACCAATATTAACCACATCTGTAATAACTTTACCCGTAAAACCACGCCAGCTCCCAGAATGAACTGCATCACAAAAAACACGCATTTTATCTAACACACGATTCACATCGCCATTCACATCGCGGCCATCAACCATAATGGAGCGATTACTACGATTTCGCAAAGCCGTATGCAACACTGCTCGATCTTCAGTTTGATTGATTTTTTCACCGGCAAACATAGCTTCAATCTTAGTAGCTAATTTTCTTTGCTTGGCTAACTTAAATAGTAAAGGCAGAGTCTTATCGGTAATTCTGTTTTTTGAGTAATCAAATAGTATGTCATCAAAATATAAAGAGAATTTATCAAAACGATGAGGATCATTATCGAACATATCTCTCATTTGTAAATCAGCAACCTCACTGAAATGATTTTGGAGTTCATGCCAAATCGCTGAATCGGTTAATGATGACATCGCTATGGCTCCAAGCTTAGGATAAATATTAAAGTGTAATCATTATAACTAGGTTAAACAATAGGGAGTGGAACAATCAACACCAAAAAAAATCAATACATAGGATGTAGTAACCCAGACTTTACCTGACATTTTTAAAAATTAATCACGATTAAATCTTATATTGAAAGACGGCAATTGACCCAGAGTGTGTGAAAACTCCGAATTCCCTGAGTCGAAAGGGACAGAGTTACACGCTATTATCAGAATAACACTACTCTTATTTAATTTATTCCACTTTCAGAGGAATTCGGCTTATAAAGTCACTTTGTTTTACCACCAGATTTGTTAATCTAGAGTTTTCACACACTCTGGACCCATAACAGGCAGTCGATAATAGCTAATAATACGGAGAGAAAATTAAATATTGGCTAAACCTTTAATATCTGTTGAATACCCCAATACTGTAAAGTAACTCATAAGAAATTTATCAGGTATGAATATCTGTGTTGCTCCTCCAATGCCGCCACCTGACCAAGCCCAGTTAATATTTTGAGGTGATGCTACTCCCTCCAATCCAACGACTGGCATTACAACTTTAATTTTAGCGACAAGACGACCTTCACCGCCACTAATAATAGCAAGCCTTGTCAATTCAGCCCCAGGAAGGCAAAACCAATTCCCAATTTTTGGTATTATGGCATTATTATGAGATGTTCTTCTTACAAATTGATATAGAATATTTCCAGTATCCAATGTTTGATTATACACTGGCTTTTCAAAGTCAAATCCACCCAGAATATCTTTAAGTTTTACTCCTGAGTAACCATGTAAAGACAGATAGTTTTTTGCAATCGATTCGTAATGTTCTCTCATATCTTATACCTCTCAAAAGTAAACTCCTAACCAGTTACTAATGAGAACATAGATAGGCAACACAGTTTTATGCATAAATGGCATAGATGAAGAACTAAATAGTGCGAAAGTGCCAAGTATTTCACGACACGAATATTATATGCTCTAACACCAAGAACATGTCAACAATACCTTTTAAAGCCGTTAATCCTTAACGGGATAACATTCAACGGGTAAAATGAAAAGAATAAATCAACTTTCTCTCAAAACCATCTATACAGAATAATTTTTAAATGCCCGCTTATGGCTGACAAGCGCCCATTGCTAAGGCGCTTGAGGACCAGAAATATTTTAAACTTCTGTCTGTTCCGCCATTTCTAAAGCATCATCCACTTCAATCCCCAAATAACGAACGGTGCTTTCTAGTTTAGTGTGACCAAGTAAAAGTTGAACGGCTCTTAGATTTTTTGTTCTTCTATAAATCAAAGTAGCTTTGGTCCGCCGAAATGAATGAGTTCCATATGCTGATGGATCAAGTCCAATTTGTGATACCCAAGATT
>WTAG01000327.1 GCA_013139755.1 Methylomarinum sp.
AAGATAACTGTATTACCCTAAAAGAAAAATTGGTTCTATTAAGCAGCATTCAAAATATGCCAAATGTCAGCCCTCAACTATTATGGCTAAACAACGATCAAATTTACTTATTAAATAAACTTCAAAAGCTTCAAAAGCTTCAAAATAAGGTCTATAGGTTTTGGAGAAAAAACAAAAACTTAAAAAATCAATTAAATGAAGCAGAAATGCAATTACAACAAGTCATTTCTAAAATACAGGCACTAAAAGCAATAGAAACAAATATTAATAAAAAACTTGATAATGAACATACCAGTGGACACTAATTTGCAAGGACATAAAATTTTATTGGTGGATGATGACCCTAGCTTACTTAAACTGCTCGCTGTCCGCCTAAGAGCAACAGGGCTTGAAATTGAAACTGTAGAAAGTGCAGAACAAGCCATTTCTCTCATTCCTAGCTTTCTACCCCAATTAGTCATTACTGATTTAAGAATGGATGACATGGATGGGCTGGCATTATTTGATCACATACAACAACAACACCCCAACTTACCGGTCATTATTCTTACTGCACATGGCACTATAAAAGAAGCCGTATCCGCTACTCGCCAAGGTGTTTTTGGCTTTCTAACAAAGCCCTTTGATAGCAAGGAACTGCTGGAACTTATCAGTAATGCCTTAGCACTGCATAAAAACGTTCCATTAGAACAAGCAAATAACAAAGATGATTTTTGGCGAGAAAACATCATCAGTCGTAGCATCATAATGGAGAATTTATGGCGAGAAGTTCAACATGTATCACATAGTGATGTGAGCGTTTTTATACATGGCGAAAGTGGTACAGGGAAAGAACTTATCGCACAGGCAATACATAAGACCAGCTCACGAAGTGATAAAGAGTTTGTCGCGGTAAATTGCAGCGCAATTCCTGAAGAGCTATTAGAATCTGAATTGTTTGGTCATTGTAAAGGCGCTTTTTCTGGTGCTTCAGCGACTCGTAAAGGTCTATTTGAGGTTGCCGATGGTGGCAGTTTGTTTCTTGATGAAATTGGCGATATGCCTGCTGCATTTCAAGTTAAATTATTGCGCGTTTTACAAGAAGGTGAAATTCGTCCTATTGGGGCTAACCAATCAATTCCTGTTGATGTCAGGATCATTTCTGCCAGCCATCGTGACCTGCTAAAACTAGAGGCTGAAGGACTTTTCCGCATGGATCTTTATTATCGCCTTAATGTTGTTACCCTGTCTCTGCCAAGCCTAGCCAAAAGAGTTGAAGACATCCCTCTGCTTGCCAAGCATTTCATCAGCAACAATCAGTCTAAGGCTAAACCCATCGCCAAGGGCTTATCCAGTGAAGCAATGGAATTATTAGTTTCTTACCCATGGCCTGGTAATGTCAGACAATTAAAAAATGTGATTGATCATGTCTGCACCTTTGCAACCACCCCATTAATACCAGTCAGTTTAGTCGAAAAAGCGCTGCAAGATAAACAAAAGTCTTTTCTCAGTTTTAATGATGCAAAAAAAAACTTTGAACGTGATTATTTAATTAAATTACTGCAATTAGCTAATGGTAGTGTCACTGAGGCTGCTCGCTTAGCTAAACGGAATAGAACGGAATTTTATCGACTACTTGACCGACATTCACTAAAAGCGGCTCAATTTAAAGATAAATAATCTATACTCCGCGCGGTTAAGTTTTCGGCTTTTATCTTGAGTTGATTTTTGTTGAGAGCAACGACTGTATGGATACAGGAGGTAGAGCAACGCATAAAGCCATGGATTGCTTGTAGTAGAACAACGCAGGAGCAGTTATCGAGGAGCAGTTGCCGAGGCACTGAAATAGGCGCGAAGCACATGGATGTGCAAGTGTCGCTTGAAGCAGGAGCTGGTTGCGACCATAGCTAACTACGCAACTATTTCAGCAATGCAGCTATCAGCAAAAATCAGCCAATAGAAAACCAAAAACTTGGCCGTGCGGAGTATAAGTGTCGTGATTTAGCGACATATCATTAAAGCCTCAAAAAAATAACAAACCTCAATATAGAGCCCTATTTTTACCCCTCAGATGACGTTATTTGTCCATATTTTTATTACATTTAAGGATCATATCCCAGTTATAGCCACCCAACGTATTATTTATAAGGTCGCATTTTATTAAAAATAATTTCTCTGATTTCTTTCACACACAGAGATTATCTTCTGAGAGCATTTTGTCGTGATAGCACGACAAATACACAAAAAGCCTTGAAACACATCAAAAATTAAAAAAAACAGCTTGTATTTCAACATGTTAATACAAACAAAAACGCACTCAAGTGCTAAATATTTCTTGCCTGCTGCTTACAACTGTCAGCATTTACTTACATCTGTCGGGAAATGGGGACGCTCTGAAGAAGACTATCAATCCTTAAGCTGGGTTATCTTCAAATCTTCCATATATACACTTATAAATCAACCGCTTATTATTCATGGCACATCATTTGCTTTATCAGAAAATGCCAGGCAATTTTAATAATAAACTTAATAATTTTATAAGGAACTGTAATGAAAAAAATATTAATCCTGCTATCTATCGCTTTGTTATCACCAGCAAGCAATGCAGAAAACAGTCTTTTGGCTACAACAGCAACAGGAAAAGAAGCGATATCGAGTGTCGTGAAAACCGAAAGTGGTGAGCTTGCTAACTTAGAGTCAGCCAAGAATGATGCTAACAATTCAAGCCTTTGGGAAATACTTGATACAAATAAAGATAACATGCTTAGCAAAGCAGAGGCTGTAGCATCTCAAGATGTTACAGATAACTGGAGTAAACTTGATTTAAACAAAGACGAAAAGCTTGACACAGAAGAGTTTGCAAAAATATTTTCGCTAGAAAATTAATCTATAAGACTACCTGGATTCCATCGATGCAAATGCCTGTCCTACCAGTTTTGCACAAGATGGAATCTACTTTAGCTACACATAAAATCCTTCAGGAAAAGTCATTTATGGAAACGCTTAAGCTAACAAACTCTTTACTGTGTCAGATTTTAGTATACCCCTTAGAGCTACACTTTACACGTAATTTTACGTCTATTCAGGTGAATAGACATGCATTAAAAGCTTGAGTACTAATGATATAAATATTAGTAAGGTTACCTAGGTAGTCATACTAATATCAGAATCTTATGAAATCTGACTATATTAAGTGAACTCTTAGAACGAAAACAGACAGTGACTTAGAGGCTAAAAGCATCTAGATCGATTTATAAACCGTATGTATGGCGTTCAATGGCTCACAAGCTAGAAGGCCTGAGTCAATAGTTGTGTGTAAGGATATGCCCAGCACCACTTTTATTGCGTAACCATTTTCCTTACAAATTCAACTGGAACAAGACATGTTTGATAATTATTTTGAAATTTTTTTAGCCGACACTCAAGAAGGACGAGAAATTCACTACAATATTCGCTATCAAGTGTATTGTGAAGAACTCGGATATGAAGATTCCAAAAAGTTTCCTGATCAACAAGAATTTGACCAATGGGATCCTAAAGATGATCAGGATCAACAATCGATCCTCTTCTTGGTTCGCTTAAAGCATACTAAACAATGGATTGGTGCTATGCGACTGGTTCATTATAATGATCATAAACTACCGCTTGAAGAAAATACATCACTCAATCACGCAATTAACAGCCCTGCCATTGAGATATCCCGCCTTTGTATAGTCAAAGACATCAGAAAACCCTACCTAAAAAATGCCTACGGTATTGATGAAAACAACACTGACGAAAATTCTCCGAACACAGCTGAAAAAGAAGGAGATTCTATAAAACTATTCTATAGCAATCCTAAAGTCAAAAGCACGATTATATGGGGACTATTTCATGCCAGCTCTCAATACAGTATCGCCAATAACATAAAAAAATGGTATTTGTTAACCAACAGGGCACTAGCCATGGTTATTAAAAGACAGGGATTTAGAGTTGAACAAGTCGGTGCTAGCTGTGAACATAGGGGGCAGCGCGCGCCATATTGCTTCGATGTCGATGAAATACAAAGCAACCCGATATGGGATAACTTCAACAATAATTACCAATTATATTCATCATTACAACAACAGGAAAAAACAGGCAACGCGGTTAAATATGGCTAAAGAACATTCAAAATTCAGCATGATTCATTTAAAATAAAATCTGCCAAAAATATAACATGGCTCTAAACTAATCATAGGTTAAGCTTGGACAAATTGTTGTAGAGTGGACTTCAGTCCACTATAGATAGAGTTGTTCTGACGACATGATGGACTAAAGTCCGGTCTACAATCCTACAGCCTGTGTTTTGTTCATAGGCATGTAATATAAAAGACATATATCAAACCAATCTACTATATACACCTTACCCGCTATTGGTATCACCTTTTTCTTTATACTCTTTTATTGTCTGCTGTAGTGCCAGCCGTTGCTTTTCTAACTCTAACAACTCAATTTCTCTTTTAAGATAAACATCTGATTTTTTTCTGGCTGCGTAGCTTTCTTCTTGAACTGCTAAGCGCTGTTGTTCATAGCGTTGCTTATAGCCTATATCGGTATCAAATTCTAATTGCTTCTGCCGATGTTTTAAATCTAACTCTTCAGCATGAGATTTATCTTTTGCTGCTCTCCAACCCGCTTGCTCGCTTTCATACTCAGCAATACTAGCTTCCAACTCTTTTTCTTTTAATTTGGCTTGATGTGCAATCAATGCTTCTTTTTCTTGCTCTTCTTGTTTTCTTATCTTAATTTGCTGCTGTTGTTTTTCATTTAATTCTGCGGCTAAGGTTATTTCTTGCAGACGAATATTATGCCCGACTTTTTCTTCATGCATTTCTCGCTTAATCTCATACTGTTCTAGTTGCTGCAATGCTCTTTCTTGCAATAATTGTTTAGCATTTTCTGCATGCAGAGCTTGTTTTTCACGTTCCAATGCAGCATCTTCGTTTATCTGATCCAACTGTAAACGTTTATGCTTAATACTTTGCCTTTCTTCTTCTTGTTGCTGTCTAAACAGCTCTTCTCTTTGTTGATCATTAAATTCAAAGCTTTTCTTTAATACACACAAATAAACACTTTCTTTTGCAAACTGCACATCGGGGAATGCTTCAAAACTTGGGGTCAGCTTACAAACAACTTGTGATTGAATATTTTGCAAAATCAACATCTCACTCACATCAAATGAAATCTTCTTTTCCATCTCACCCAGACCACTCTGAACCCAGGAACCATCTGATAAGTTAAGCAATGCTCTATTGACAATATCAAGTGATAAACTGTGATAGGCATTTTTTATATGCTCATTAAGTTCAGTTAATATTTCAACATTACTAATCGCATAATTAAGTGTTGCCTGAAATCGCACATCTAATTCGATGTCTATCGTACAAAAACCATCGTAAAGCAAGACTTGATCAAGACATTGCCATTCTTCAATAGCTAAAGGATAAACGGTATGATAAAAACGTGGAACAAACTTACCTGTGCGTAAAAATAGTTTTTTATACGGTCCAAACTTACTATATACAACCTGGCGGCCTACCTCAAAACCTGACTCCCATACTTCTTCTGTAGCCGCCTCATTCTCTAGGTCTACAGAAACCAACCAGTTATCTATTTCTGTTGCTGAATTATTCATTGGACTCTGTCACTTTTGCCTGTAATGATGCCTGTCTTAATTGACTAATCTTTAAGCCCATTTTTTCAGCAATAAGCGGATATAAGTTAGGGGCAAATTCAACCGTTCTATGATCAATTTTACGTAAGAAGCCACGGTTCAACAACAAACCGACGGCAAACATTCGTGACCAATCTGAATATCGCCGAGCTTTTTCAATTTCGGTTTTTTCAATCACCATTTGTAATTCATCATTGTCATTAATGCTAAACTCACTGAACTGTCTTAAACACTCAAACACCAGATCTTCTTCATCATTTGTTAAGGGCCCAGGCGCTGTAAACTCTAAGCGGTAAGAAAGTAATACCGTAAAAAAGTCGACCATTGCCGCACAAATAAATGCAAATGCAGAAAAGCCCTGCCACATAGAAACAGAGGGGGTAACATCTTCGGTAAACTGTTTATAAGTCATCAACAGTGGCGCATCAGGCAAACCTAAGCCTATAGCACTGGATAACCGCCCGACTTGTAATTGCACCTCTTGATAATTGGTGAGTACATCATAGTAAGAGGTCTCCAGATCCTTTGCCACATCTAAGTCACTTAAACTGCCTTGTAATTTTTGAATAGTTAAGTCCAACTTAGAAAAGTCCTTATCCAAAGCTTCCTGCTTTAACTTTTTAACTTGGTAAATCTGATTGTAATGTTTCCAGAAAGGGCCTTCACCCACCTGATTTCTATAGCCTACGGTAATTAAAGGGTGTGTACCAAAATAAGCTTGCGATACTTCGTCTGAGGCGGCTTTAAGCTCTGCGTGCTGCTGTTTTAACACCTCTCCCTTAATCACTAAGACTTCCCGCAAATACGATTTAATATTTCCTCTTAATTTGTTAAGACGATTAATATGGATAGTATCCTTTTGGGAAATCTCATAAAACTTAAAATAAGAAAAAGAAATCGATGCCATTAAAGCAATCAACAAAGACAACACCACTGAGAAGTAACGTACGCGATTTGCTTTCCAGTGTATCCCTGCTATTTCCAAAGAACAAATAACCACAATTGACTGAATAGCAACGGTAATAACTAAAGCAATCCAAGGGGTTATAAAGTGTGATAAACCATAAAATGTTGTAAAGCCAGAGGCGATACTCAACATTAAGACGATGGGGATTGTCCATATTCTGAGCATTCCGACAAATAAAGTCTGAATCGTATTTATCAGATAACCTACACCTGCAGGTTTTTTGGTATTTTCAGCTTTGGACATAATAATAAATTTTAAAACTCTTTAATAAAAATCAGCTCACAAAATAACAGCCCTTATTTTCCGGTAAAGGCTAGACTCTTTCCCTTTTGAGATATCAAGGAACCTCTGATCAAGTCATGAACTCGTACCTTATTCTCAGAATATCCAGCTTCTGCGTTAAAAACCTTCGCAATAGCCAGCTATTACGTGCGATTTTTGCCTTGCCTACAGGACGTAGGTAAGGGGCGAGAGCAGGACGCGGTAGCTTTGAATCCAAATATTCTGAACATAATTTACTTCGCCCAGACTTAATCAGAGAATCCTTAATTAACTCTTTCATCATCCTGATACATCCTCTCACTCATTTTTTCACCTTCTTTATTCCAGATAGTGATCAAACCCTCTCTTTTTCCCTCTTTAAAATGGCCTTCCACCTTTCTTTGGCCATTAGCATGCCAATCAATCCACAAGCCATGTTTAATACCATCCTTGTAGTGCTTTTCTATAATTTGCTGACCCTGGTCATTCCACCACGTCCACAAACCCTCTTGCTTACCGGATTTATACAGCCCTTCGCTTTCTTTACGCCCCGTTAAATGCCAAGCAATGTAAAGTCCTTCAGCCAAGCCATCTTTATAATGCACTTCTTTTTCTATTTGACCATTCGCATAACGTGAAATAAATTTTCCTGTAAACGGTTGGTCATATCCGGGCTCATAATAAATACTCCCCTCTCGCACGACCAAGCGATTAACCACTTTACTAACCACTTCTTTGCCACATTCAGGGCAAAAGTTTACTACGCCTAGCTCGGGTAATTTAGTACCACAACCATGACAAAACATTAATTATCACCTTATTTTAATTTATTACGCAGACGAATATCACTCTAAAACCATCTCGCCATGCTGATAATTTCCATCCCATTTCTTTTGGCCATTAGTTTTCCATATTATCCAATGCCCTACTTGCACGCCATGTAACCAATTACCTTTGGAATACATTTGCCCACTTTCATACCACAGCGTCTCACATCCATGCTTTTTACCTTCGCTATAGATCACTTCGCCTTCTTTCTGTCCATTTTCATACCAGGATGTGCCCAAACCACTCAAGACACCTTTTGACCAACTTACTTCATTTTTCTTTTGGCCATTCTCAAACCACTCGACTTCCAAGCCATCAAATTCATTACTTAAATAACGTATTTCCTGTGCCTTCTTTCCATTTTCGTACCAATGACACCATGTACCATGCCCTAGACCATTACTAAAGGTTTCCTCATGTCTTTTCTGACCATTACAATAATAAGTAACGCCAGAACCAGTAAAGGCTTTACCTTCGTAAAACATCAAATTGTTTATTTTTTGTAATTTATTGTAATCAACAACTTGAACAAGCACCTTTTGTCCACACTCTGAACAAAAATTAGCACTGACAAGCAATTGATTACCACAGTTGCAACAAAACATAATGATTCCCTCCCCGCATTTAAGGTAATACAAGTATAATTCAAGAACATACCCAAGCATACAAAAAAGAGGACAAGATTTTGCCTAAAGCCAGCGATTTAAAACAAGGTTCTGCGATAGAAATTAACGGTGAACCATATGCCGTAAAAAAAATTGAAGTTAGAAACCCAACCTCCAGAGGGGCTTCAACTTTGTATAAAATTCGCTTTGCACACATGAAAACCAAGCAAAAGCTAGATGAAAGCTATAAAGGTGATGATTTTCTTAAAGAAGCAGATTGTGCCAAAACCATGGTGCAATATTCATATCAAGACGGTGAAAACTATACTTTCATGAATCTTGAAACTTACGAGCAATACACACTTAATATAGAAGATATTGAAGATCAAATTGGATATTTAACAGAAGGCTTAGAGGGCATTATTATTCTACTTCTGGATGATGCCCCCTTAGGCATAGAATTACCAACTACTGTCAATTTGGAAATTGTAGAAACCCCACCAGCGATGAAAGGCGCAAGTGCAACAAACCGCACAAAACCAGCAGCCTTAACAACAGGAATTGAAATACAAGTCCCTGAATACATAGAATCAGGTGAAATTATTAAAGTAAATACCGATACGGGCAAATACATGTCCCGAGCTTAGCAGCTTGTATAAAATAACTTCGACAACTACATGTTTTTTTTGGATGGGCACAGAAAAGCCTTTGCTTACAAGAATGCGGGCAAGAAACGGAAACTCTGCCCATCATTGTTGATCTTATTTGCTATATACCTAAGCGGACTGAAGCCCGCCCACGCACTTTCTTTTGATACATAAGCTCTTATTTAGCTTATGCACCTTTAATAATAGATAAAACTTTATGACTCAAAATATTTTAAGCATTCACCATTCCAGCGTTATCGTTAAAGATACGCAAGAATCCCTTAAGTTTTATTGCGGAGTTTTAGGTTTAAATCAACTTGAACGTCCAGATTTCCCCTACAAAGGCGCTTGGCTAGAAGTGGGAAATCAACAAGTTCATTTATTAGAGTTAGATAACCCTGATGCGACAACGGGGCGACCTGCACATGGCGGAAAGGATCGTCACATTGCTTTTTATGTATTAGAGCTGGATTTAATTAAAGCATCATTAGATAAAGCAGAGGTCAACTACACGGTAAGCGCATCGGGGCGACGTGCTTTATTTTGTCGTGATTTAGATGGTAACGCCTTAGAGTTTATTGAAAAACCTGAGTAATATACATTATCGATAAAAAGCACAAACTCACACAGAGTTCACTAAGAAACAATAGAGCTATCTATTATTTACCCGGCTATTCTCTGTGTCTTTGTGCCTCTGTGTGAGCATTCAAGCAATATTACGCTACAGCCCATTGATTTAACAATTGTTGCAAATCATCTTTTTGTAAGATTTTATTATCTACTTTTAAATAAGCCACGCTTTCTTCAAAGTGTAGTTTAACCTCCTCTACCCCCGAAATATCAAGCAGTTCAGCAACAAAATTAGCACCCTTTTCTTCCGTTATTTTATCCAATGGCATTAACTTATTTGCTAAATATTTTGGTGGATTCATAAATAACGCAACGATAACCCAGGTACAGGTTGCAACGGCACAAAACAAAAACACCATCTCAGCACCAAACGCACCATAAAGCCAACCACCCGATACGCCACCGACAAAAGCGCCCATAAACTGCGAACTGGAATAGGCTCCCATCGCAGTTCCTTTTAAATCACCTGGTGCTGTTTTAGATATTAATGAAGGTAAAGTGGCTTCTAATAAGTTAAAGCCACAGAAGAACAACCATAAAAAGCCAATTAATCCCAGTAACTCACTGGAATACATGAATAAACCGACATTAGCTAACACCAAAGTAATAATGGCACCGATAAACACCTTTCTCATTTGGCGCTTTTTCTCTGCAATAATCACAAACGGTACAATGACCGCCATTGATGTGATTAATATGGGCAAATACACCATCCAATGGTTTTCAGGGATCATCCCTGCATCTCTAATTAATAAAGGTAACACCACAAAACTAGCGGTTAAACATAAATGCAGGATAAAAATGCCATAATCTAATCGTAATAAATCCGGGTTTTTCAGTACATTAAAAAACTGCGCGGGTACTAATTCGGCATCACAATGCACTATTGATTTTTTAGGGTTAGGCACCACAAACAAAATCACCAGTATCGCCAGTAAAGCTAAAATAGCCGTTAACCAAAAAATCCCTGAAATACCCACATACCCTGCAAGGACAGGGCCTAGCGTAATTGCGACACCAAAAGAAACACCGATACTGGCGCCAATTGTAGCCATTGCTTTAGTCCGATGCACCTCTTGGGTCAAATCCGCTACTAAAGCCATAATTGCAGCAGCTATCGCACCGCCACCTTGAATCGCCCTACCCATTAACACGCCATAAATGTTGGTTGATACTGCCGCAACTATACTGCCCGCAGCAAATAAAATCAGCCCCATAATAATTATCTTTTTACGACCAAAGCGGTCAGACATCAAGCCAAAGGGAATTTGTAACAGTGCCTGTGTTAATCCATACACACTAATTGCTAAACCAATCAATAACGGTGTTGCTCCTTCCATTTGCTCTGCAAATAAAGACAATACCGGCAAAATCATGAATAAACCTAGCATTCGCAACGCATAAATACTGGCTAACGATAACGTTGCACGCTTTTCTAGCGCTGTCATTGGACTGGTAATGTCCTGCATCTGTGTCAAAACTAAACTCTCCTAAGAAATATATAAACACCCAATACATTCCTTTGCTATTTGGGGATAAAAAGACGTATATTATCAGGTTCTTTAACCCTCAGGAATTCTATTAATGGACACAATCAGTATTCGTGGTGCTAGGACGCATAATCTTAAAAATATAGACCTCGATTTACCCAGAGATTCCCTAATTGTTATCACCGGACTATCAGGCTCAGGAAAATCTTCTTTAGCCTTCGACACCATCTATGCAGAAGGCCAACGGCGCTATGTAGAATCCTTATCTGCTTATGCCAGACAGTTTTTGTCAATGATGGAAAAGCCTGATGTTGATCATATCGAAGGCCTTTCCCCTGCAATTTCCATTGAACAAAAATCCACTTCCCACAATCCTCGTTCAACTGTTGGTACCATTACCGAAATTTACGATTATTTAAGACTGTTATATGCCCGTGCGGGTATTCCACAATGTCCAGAGCATCAGGCATCATTAGAAGCGCAAACCGTTAGCCAAATGGTTGATCAAGTGCTGGCTCAACCCGAGGGTGAACGCTGGATGCTACTTGCACCTGTGGTTAATGGACGTAAAGGCGAACATATCCTGTTAATGGAAGACCTGCGCGCACAAGGATTTATTCGCGCTAGAATTGATGGTGAAATTGTTGATCTTGACGAGCCACCTACACTGGACTTAAAGAAGAAGCATACCATCGAGGTTATCGTTGATCGTTTTAAAATCCGCGATGACATCAGCTTACGTTTATCTGAATCATTTGAAACTGCCCTAAGACTCACCGATGGCATTGCTATTGCTGCAAGCATGGATGATGACAGAACCATCTTGTTCTCTGAACGCTACGCTTGCCCTCAGTGTGGCTACAGTATTCCAGAACTTGAACCCCGTATTTTCTCATTTAATAACCCCAAAGGTGCATGCCCTGGATGTGATGGCTTAGGGGTTAGACAACATTTTGACCCCGACTTAGTGGTTCATAATACTGAGATTAGTCTTTCTGGCGGTGCTATTAGAGGTTGGGACAGACGTAACGCCTATTATCATCAAATCATCTGTGCATTAGCTGATCACTATCATTTTGATACCGAAGCCCCTTTTTCTGAGATACCTAAAGACATACAAAAAATTATTCTTTATGGCAGTGGTACTGAAAAAATAAAATTTCACTACATGTCAGGTGCAGGAAAAAAACAATTAAAAACACATCCCTTTGAAGGCATTATTGTCAACATGGAGAGGCGCTATCATGAAACAGAATCCCAAATGGTTAGAGATGAACTTGCAAAATATCTCACAAAAAAAACCTGTGAACAATGTCATGGTGCGCGTTTAAATACCGCAGCAAGACATGTTTATATAGACACTAAACCACTACAAGATTTAACTAGCTTACCAATAAAACAAGCCTTAGACTTCTTTACTCAGCTACGCCTTCCCGGCCACCGCGGTGAAATTGCCGAAAAAATCAACAAAGAGATTCAAGAACGCTTAGAATTTCTAGTCAATGTAGGGCTAGATTACTTAACACTCGATAGAAGTGCCGATACCTTATCTGGTGGTGAAGCACAACGCATCAGACTGGCAAGTCAAATAGGTGCGGGGTTAGTTGGCGTTTTATATGTGTTGGATGAGCCATCTATCGGATTGCATCAACGTGACAATCAACGTCTGTTAAACACTTTATTCCGCCTACGTGACTTAGGTAATACCGTTATCGTAGTAGAACACGATGAAGATGCAATATTATCGGCCCAACATGTTGTCGACATAGGCCCTGGTGCGGGTATACATGGTGGCGAAATCGTAGCGATGGGCACACCGGAAGAAATTAAAAACAATCCAAACTCATTAACTGGGCAGTATCTATCAGGCAAACAAGCGATTGAAATACCTAAGACGCTGACAGCGATTAACAAAAACAAACAAATCACCCTGCACAATGCTCAGGGCAACAATCTAAAAAATGTAACTGTCTCTTTCCCTATAGGACTATTAACTTGTATAACGGGAGTATCAGGCTCAGGTAAATCCACTCTGGTTAACGACACGCTTTATCGTTATGCTGCGCGTTTAATCAATAAAGCCAGTTGTATTCCTGCAGCCTGTGATGACATTAGCGGTCTAGATCAAGTGGATAAAGTGGTTGATATAGACCAAAGCCCCATCGGTAGAACACCACGCTCTAATCCTGCGACCTACACCGGTATTTTTACCCCGGTGCGTGAGTTATTTGCAGCCACGCATGAAGCAAGGTCACGAGGCTACACACCAGGGCGTTTTAGCTTTAATGTAAAAGGCGGACGCTGTGAGGCCTGTAAAGGTGATGGTGTTATCAAGGTGGAAATGCATTTTCTACCCGATATTTTTGTCCCTTGTGATGTCTGTAATGGCAAACGCTACAACAGAGAAACCCTGGAAATTCGTTATAAAGGCAAAACTATTAACGAAATTCTTAACTTGACGGTTGAAGATGCCGCTGATTTTTTTAGCCCAGTGCCAGTACTTGCAAAAAAATTACACACACTAATTGATGTCGGCTTGAGTTATATCACCTTAGGACAAAATGCCACCACCCTATCCGGAGGTGAAGCTCAACGCGTTAAATTGGCTAAAGAACTATCAAAGCGTGATACTGGAAAAACCTTATATATATTAGACGAGCCAACCACAGGCCTGCATTTTCACGATACTAAACAACTACTCTCAGTACTACACACCTTACGAGACCATGGCAACACTATTATTATCATTGAGCATAATCTAGACGTAGTAAAAACTGCCGACTGGGTAATCGATATGGGGCCAGAAGGCGGAACAGGTGGAGGAACATTAGTTGCAGAGGGTACGCCAGAGGAGGTATCTAAAAATAAAGCTTCATATACAGGGCAGTACTTGCAGCGATTTTTTGAGTAATCTATAAAAAAATGAATTGCACTTATGAGTTAAATCTAAGCATCAACATACTAAGACCTACATTTTTTATACCTCAGATTATTTATACCTTATGCCATTGAATGAGTTTTCTTTGAATAAACGTGTTCGCACTATAAAATACAAAGCGCTAGTGCCATAAATTAGTCTCTTTTGTTAGCAAAGTCTCTGCTTTTGTAACAAAAAAACTTTAACATATTTAGTCATCTTACACATGAAGTATACATAACCATGGCATCTACATCCCTACGCTGGCTTATCTATGGCTTTGCTTTCGGCCTCAGCTTCCCATTAACTGCATTGTCTATTGATATTACACTCAATAACATGCCATTTTCTTGGCTCAGCATTAAACAAGCACATGAGCATAACTTCCTGCATTGGATCATTGATTGCGCGCCTTTTATTCTAAGTTTTACTGGCTATATCATCGGTATGCAAAAGCATCGATTGGAACAACATGCTAAAAATTTAGAGGCTCAAGTACTTGAGCGCACGACACGTCTAGCCAATGCCTTAAATGAAGCCAGATCGGCAAACCAGGCCAAGTCAGAATTTTTATCTCGAATGAGTCATGAGTTGCGCACGCCCTTAAACGCAATCATTGGTTTTGGACAACTCATTGAATTAGATAAAGAAATATTAATTAAAGAACACCAAGATAATGTCCATGAAATTATGGTTGCCAGCCATCATTTATTAAATATGATTACCGAAGTACTTGACTTAATAAAAATTGAAGCTAATCAAATGGAAATAGTCATGGATGACATATCCATTGACACACTGCTACACGAATCTATTCAACTCATTTCTACTCAAGCAAAAGCACATCAATTAAAGTTAGTAAACCATATCAGTAATAAAGGCTACAGCGTAAGAGCTGATGCTACCCGTCTAAAACAAATACTCATCAACCTTCTCTCTAACGCCGTAAAATACAACCATGAAAAAGGTAGCATTACCTTATGGTGTAACATCACCAATAAAAATCAACTTCGTATCTGCATTACAGATACGGGTGAAGGTATACCAGCAGATAAGATCAATCAATTATTTATTCCTTTCGAACGTTTAAATTCATCGAAAAATGTTGACGGCACAGGTATTGGACTGACCATTTCAAAACATTTAATTGAACTCATGAATGGATCAATCGGCGTTGACAGCACTCCTGGCAAAGGCAGTACCTTCTGGGTGGAACTTACAATGTCTGATAATATGGCGGCTCGTAAGACGGATACGTACCCAGACATATAGCTAGTTTACTCGCGGTGAACGAAAGAATGCGCTATCATTTCATCATTCTACGGGCTGAATGAATTGTATCCGGTCTGGAAAATATACTTGCCAATGTTATAATTCAGCTACTAAGTTTGCCAATTACTAGAGAGTAAAAACAGACGCGCCATGGATCAACCAACTAAGATCTGGAAAAAGCCTGATAGCAAACAGACAATAGCCCCAGAAAAACAAGCTTCACTGACCATTATTAAAGGCAGTCCCCTAGGTGAAATTTTTATTTTGGATAGTGAAGAAGTGCTTGGTCGCTGCAATGGCTCCACCATCATTCTGACGGATATTAG
>WTAG01000249.1 GCA_013139755.1 Methylomarinum sp.
GGGGAAATCCGCACTACGATTGGGAATATCTTCATAGAACAGGGTTTAAGTGGTGGACTGATAGAATAAAAACTCAAAATGAACTTTTTGATATTCTCAGAATTGATCACTTCAGAGGGCTGGAATCTGCTTGGGAAATTCCAGCAGATGAAGAAACGGCGATTAATGGCCAATGGGTTGTGGCACCAGGTAAGGCATTGCTAAATGCTATTACAAAAGAATGTGATTCAATTGCTTTGGTGGCTGAAGATCTAGGGATCATTACAGAAGAAGTTGATGTCTTAAGAAATGAGTTTAATTTACCGGGTATGAAAATCTTACAGTTTGCTTTTGATGGTAGTGCTGATAATTTTTATTTGCCGCATAATCATGAAAAAAATAGTGTTGTTTATACTGGAACACATGACAATGACACTACATTAGGTTGGTTTGAATCACTTAGTGACCATGAAAGACATAGAGTTTATGAGTATTTGGGGTTTTCTAAGGTTTCTATGCCGTATACATTAATTGGAGCAGCGTTGGCATCAGTTGCAAATTTAACAGTTATACCGATGCAGGATGTTTTAGAGTTGGGTTCGGAAGATAGGATGAATGTACCGGGTACCTGTGAGGGAAATTGGCAGTGGCGTTTTGAATGGAAACAGTTAGCTGGAGGGCAGGCCGATAGGTTGAGGCATCTGGTTAAATTGTTTGGGCGATAGGATTGTCAACAAACAACAAAGGTCGGATGGACAAAGGCTATTTCTTGCCCATCTTACCTGTCTATCTGCTTTGGTTAATTAATCATCATCCTTAGGAGTGAAGATTTAATAACTTCCGGATTTTGACTTGCCTTTTGACTCCACAGAAGCACTAATAAAATAGTTGCGTAGCTTGCTATGCGCCCATTTTATTAGCACTCCTGTGAAGTCAAAATTCTACGCCAAACTTTCGGACCTTATTAAATCCTCACTCCTTAGTTGTCTTTTGTTCAGGGATAGGCAGTAAAGGAATGTTGTATTCTGAAATAATGGAATGAATCTTGTCTTTGTTTTTATCTATTAATTGTTCAATTATTTGTTTTCTTTTGTTGTCACCATAACGAACCCCCATAGCAATTGAGAAATCAAATTTCATTGCTGGAGTTGATTGCATTGGAATGATGTTATAAGTGTCTTTAGGGCTTTGTGATACGACATAACCTGCCATAGGCCCCCAAAGTATAACGATATCAATCTTTCTCGCCTTAAGATCTTTGTCAATTTGCATTGCCGCATTATTTTTATCATCACCCGTCATGGTTTGATAAGGAATGCCTTGGTCTAGCAATCCATTTTTATGCAACCATGTTGTGCCTGGACCTCGGTCAAACATCGCAATCTTTAATGACTCTTCGCGCTGTAATGATAAATTACTTAGTTGAGAAGGGTTAACAATATCATCCCAGCCTCGTCCCTTAGCGATAAGCATGACATAGGTAGAGTGGTAATAAGGTTTTGTGGTCTTAGCAAAGTCAAAACCGACAGGTAGCCCCATTACAACATCACATTTATATTGATCTGTATCATCAATTTGAGATTTTAGTGTGTTGCGAATAAAACCAATGCGTTGTGGGAACCAGTAATACTCAAGCTTCTGGTTGAGTTGTTTGGCGAACAATTCAGCAATTTTATTTTCAAAACCATCTTGTGATTTTGTGGAGTAAGGGGGGTGAAGCGGATCAGCGCAAACCCTGAATGTATCTTCAGCAAATACTGATAAAGAAAGTGCTGTAAGGCATAGGCCAATGATTGATTTTTTATAACCGGAAAGTGCTTTCATTAAGGTGGTGGTATTTTCAGGAGTATTAGGTTTTCTGATGCGGTCATTATAGCTTATTTTATAAGTATAGGATGAAAGGGGAGTGTAATCCTTGATTTTATCCGAGAGAAGGCTGGGAAATTGCATAGAGCTCCTGATAGGCGTTCTCTGCTAAACGCTATTGTTTATTTTCATTGAGCGTAAGTTCAATGCTATGCGCTTTTAGTGCAAGGCTTTAGCTTCTACATATTTGATTAGGTTAATTGAATTAAAAAAATATTACGCAGAGGACGCAGAGGACGCAGAGGACGCAGAGAAGAGACAGAGTCAGGATATTTATTTCCCTTGAGTACCCCTTGTTCTCGGTGTTAATTGTTCTTTTTAATGTGACAAGTTGAGGGCTTTTAGTTCGTAGTGGTTGAGTATTTACTTGTTTTGTAACTATAGGCGGAGTAACAGGTAAAAAAAAGCCCCAGCCGATTTAAAATCGACTGGGGCTTTTTATCACTAAAAGTTGATCGTTAGATCGACTTAGTTATTAGGTAGTGAGAATACAGTAAATGTACCACCTAATTTAGTGAAAGAGCTTAAGCTTCTGTATGCACCTACAGCACCCAGGCCTTCAGTATCTGAATCAGATTCGCCTGAGTCAAGACCAGCCGCGATACCAATACCTGCCCAGCCACCAATACCTGACAATACGCCAACATATTGTTTGCCTTTATAAGACCAAGTATTTACGTTACCGATAATGCCTGAAGGTGTTTTGAATTTATATAATTCTTTACCTGTTTTAGCATCAACTGCTTTCAAGTAACCTTCTAGTGTACCGTAGAATACAACGCCACCAGCTGTTGCAACAGAACCAGACCAAACAGAGAAAGTTTCTTTGTTAGACCATTTGATTTTACCTGTTGTAGCATCAAAAGCAGTAAACTGACCTAAGTTAGTAGTACCGTCTTTTTTACCTGTCATGACATCAGCACCTGCTGGCATCATAGTTAGAGTAGCACCTACATAAGGTTGACCTGCAGTGTATGAAACTTCAAAAGGTTCATACTCCATGCATAAGTGGTTACCAGAGATGTAGAACAGACCAGTTTTTGGAGAGAAAGAAACTGGTTGTTGGTTTTTAGAA
>WTAG01000314.1 GCA_013139755.1 Methylomarinum sp.
ATACGGAATTGCGTGTGGCAGGTTTGTTACCTGGGATGGGGCCTATTAAGCAGTGGGGGTTTGAGCTTGAGGCATATAAAAGTAGTTTAAGAAATAACATGCAACGTGAACTGAATTATCGATCAGAGGCTGAAAGGCAAGATTATTTCTCTCAAGTCGTTAAGATTGACGGTCTTAATGTGCCTTATGTGTATAAGGAATTATGCAGTGAAAGTGTGTTGGTTCAGTCCAGGGCTTCAGGTGTATTGATTAATGAGGTATCTGGCTGGCCAATATATGACCGCGAAAAGATTGGGGAAATACTGCTAAAAACCTTGTTTAAAAGTTTGTTTGTAGCTGGTGAGGTACATGGTGATCCCCATGCGGGTAATGTCTTTTATGATTATGATAAAAACGGAAGCCCTGTTGTTAGTTTATTAGATTATGGATGTACCATTCATATATCTGAGCAACGGCGATTGGCTTTACTTAAGTTAATTGTTGCCTGTCGTTTACAGCAGTCAGTTAGTCCTTTGGACTGTTTTGTGGCAATAGGCTTTGATGTTGATAAGTTAGCGCATATTAATGGGTCACTGCCATTGTTATGTCAGTATTTGTTTCAACCTTTTTTGTCTGATCATGCCTTCAAATTATCAGAATGGGAACTGGAAAAGAACATGGCTGATTTGTTGGGTGAAAAACGTTGGTGGTTTCGTTCGGCAGGTCCGGCAGATTTATTATTGTTAATGCGTGCGTTTCAAGGCTTGGTTGTTCAGTTGCAGTTTTTAAAAGTCTCTTTGGATTGGTGGGATATATTACAGCAAACCGCTGGTGATCATTTGATACAACAGGCAGCGAAGTATGAATTGCCAGTTGCGGATATAAAAGAACAGCCGCGTTTATGTTTTGCTGATCAAGCCAGTAAACTATGTGTGCAAGTAAGGAATAATGGCAAGCTCACTGTTTCAGTTACTTTACCAGCTGAAGCCGTATTGGATTTAGAGCAGATTATGCCAGAAGATGTCGCTGAATTATTAAAGAAAAGTGACGTTATTGATTTAAAAAAAATCCTTGAAGATTTGCGTGATCATGGCTTAAAGCCTCAAGTCTTATTTCAACTTGGTAATGCGGGTAAGCAGTATAAGGTGTGGTTAGAATAAGCCATGTGTTTTTTGTAGCCTTGATGTAACAAAGTGAAATCAAGGTTTTTGCACCGTAGATTGTTTAATTTCACTTTGCTGCATCAAGGCTGCATTTATTTTATTTTTGAGTATGCTCTTATGGGTGGTTAAATTTCCTGGTACAGGGTGACATATTGTTTTGCGCTATTTTCCCATGAAAAGTCTTTTTGCATAGCGGCTATTTGAATCTTTTTCCAGGTCTTTTTATCATTATAAAGCAGTAGTCCACGTTTAATCGCCTCTAATAACGCACCAGGGCTGGCCTGTTTAAAGGAAATACCTGTTGCGGTGTTGTTAGCTAGGCTTTTAGGTAAAGCGTCTTCTATGGTATCTGCTAGCCCACCAGTTTTTCTTACAATGGGGATGGTGCCATAGCGTTGACTATACATTTGGTTTAAACCACAGGGTTCAAAGCGAGAAGGCATAAGGAAAATATCAACACCTGCTTCAATTTGATGTGCAAGGGCTTCATCATAACCGATAGTCACTGAAATTTTCTTTGGATAAAGGCGGGCGAAACTTAATAATTTTTGCTCAACACTTTTATCGCCACTGCCTAATAAAACTAATTGTAATGGCATGTTAACCATTTCGGTGAGGCATTCAATCAGCAGATCAACGCCTTTTTGTTCTACCAGTCGACTGATTAAGCCAAATAAGGGCACTGATTTATTAACAGGAAGTGATGATCGTGCCTGCAATGAGGTTTTGTTTATGACTTTTTTTTCTAAGGTATCGGCAGAATAAGGTTCGCTAATGCTTTTATCGGTTTCAGGGTTCCACTGATCCAAATCCATGCCATTAATAATGCCAGTTAAGATAGCATGTTTGTGGCTTAATAAACCTTCCAGGCCATAACCATATTCGGGGGTTTGTATTTCCAGAGCATAAGTGGGGCTGACTGTTGTTATGCGATCGGCATAAGATAACCCGCCTTTGATAAAAGAAAGCATATCGTGAAACTCAAGACCATCTGGATGCCATAGCTGGCTAGGTAAATTAAGCTCAGAAAAAGTGCTATCAGGAAACATGCCTTGGTATGCCATGTTATGAATGGTAAAAACAGAGGCTGGCTTATTGCTTTCAATTGATAATAAAGCGGGAACCAAGCCAGTTTGCCAGTCATTGCAGTGAATAACATCAGGTTGCCAGTTTAGGTGTGCTCTGTTCATTGCAACTTCGACTACAACTCTACAAAATAAAGCAAAACGTTCGGCAATGTCATTCCAAGGGTTTCCTTGTTCATCAACATAAGGGTTTCCGGGGGTGTCAAAAAAAGCAGGGCAGTCAACTAGCCAGACGATAACCTTGCTATTCGGTAATTGTGTTTCCAGAATGTTAGCGTCCTGATTATTAACTCGAACGGAGCTGATAAACCGAACCTCTTCTGTTGTTTTTATAGATTGGTAGTTGGGTAAAATAATCCGTATTTCTTGATTAATTTTATCCAGCGCCCGCGGTAAGCTACCTGCGACATCTGCTAATCCCCCTGTTTTAATTAATGGGTGGACTTCACTGCTTGCAAAGAGTATTTTTTTCATAATTTTAAGATGATACCCGCTAATGGAGGAAGGGTAAGATTAACTGAATGAGGGAGATTCATCCATGGTGTTGGTTCTGAGGGAGTGGAGATGTTTCCCGTGTTGCTACCATTATAAAAGCTGGAGTCAGAATTAAATATCTCAGTGTAATTGCCTTCACTTGGCACACCAATGCGGTAGTTTTGTCTGGTAACAGGGGTAAAGTTTAATATGATAATTAACTCTTCCTCAGCTGTTTTTCTGCGATAACTGATAATTGAGTGATTAACATCATGGCAATCAATCCATTCAAAGCCTTGATGATCAAAGTCATGTTGAAATAATGAGGGATGATGGGTATATATTTTGTTTAAGTCTTTAACCAGCGTTTTTATGCCATTATGGCTGGGGTAATCAAGCGTATACCAGTCTAGAGCTTGGTTAAAATTCCATTCAGTGCCTTGAGCAAATTCACAGCCCATAAATAATAGCTTTTTGCCGGGATAGGTGAACATAAAGGTATAAAGCAGGCGTAAATTAGCAAAACGCTGCCATTCATCTCCTGGCATTTTATTGATCATAGAGCCTTTCCCATGAACCACTTCATCATGAGAAAAAGGTAACACAAAATTTTCTGAGAATGCATAAAGCATCCCAAAAGTTAGGTTGTCATGATGATGCATCCTATGGACAGGGTCTTGCTGCATATATGAGAGCATGTCATGCATCCAGCCCATATTCCACTTCATAGAAAAGCCAAGTCCTCCTGTCCATGTTGGGCGTGTGACTTGAGGCCAAGAGGTCGATTCTTCGGCGATAATAACAGTGCCAGGGTGCTGCTCATGGGTAATTGAATTCATGTGTCTCATAAAATCAATGGCTTCCAAGTTTTCATTCCCTCCGTGAATGTTAGGTATCCAGTCATCAGCTTCACGTGAGTAGTCTAAATAAAGCATGGATGCAACGGCATCAACTCTCAATCCATCGAGATGGAATTCCTCTAACCAGAAGTTAGCACTAGCCAGTAGGAAGTTTTTTACTTCATTGCGGCTGTAATTGTAAATTAATGTGCCCCAGTCCCTATGTTCGCCTTTGCGAGGGTCTTCATGTTCATAAAGTGCTGTGCCATCAAAGTTAGCAAGAGCAAAGGCATCTTTAGGAAAGTGAGCCGGAACCCAGTCAAGGATGACGCCGATATTATTTTGGTGGCATACATCAACAAAATAACGAAAATCATCAGGTGATCCGTGGCGGCTAGTGGGCGCAAAATAGCCGGTGGTTTGGTAACCCCATGAGCCATCAAAAGGGTGTTCGGTAATCGGTAGTAGTTCTATGTGGGTAAAGCCCATTTCCTTAACGTAATCAACTAATTCTACAGCGAGCTCTCTGTAGCTAAGAAAGCCTCCTTGATCATTAAGTCGCCAAGAGCCGATATGGACTTCATAAATAGACATGGCTTCATGTATCCAGTCATGTTGTTTGCGCTGTTCCATCCATGTGATGTCTAACCATTTGTATTGGTTTTCATCAAATACAATGGAGGCTGTTTGAGGGCGAAATTCAAATTGTTGACCATAAGGGTCGGTTTTAAGCAGAATTTCGTTGGTTTGACGACTTAAAATTTCAAATTTATAGCAGCAACCCGCTTTAAGGCCGGGAATAAATATCTCCCAGATACCACTATTTAAATTACGCATAGGATTGCAGCGGCCATCCCAGCGGTTAAAGTCGCCTACAACGCTGATACGTTGTGCATTAGGAGCCCAAACAGCAAAGTGTACGCCTTTGATGTTATCAATTGTCTGTAAATGTGCGCCTAATTGTTTGTAGATGTGCCAATGGTTTCCCGAAGAAAATAGATGTTGATCAAATTCTGGTAACACCGAGCCAAAGTCGTAAGGGTCGTAGGATTGGTGTTTATTGCCTTGTTTATCAACATGGGTCAGTTGATAATGTGTGGGAAGGTCGTTTTTTGTTGTTTGGTATTGAAAGAAATCCGTCTCGGGAATTCTGTTTAGAGCTTTTCCTTGTGATGTGCCTAGATGAATAGTTTCAGAATAAGGCGCGTAAACGGTTATGGTGGTAATTTTATCTTTATGATGGCGACCTAAAATAGAAAATGCATCATGATGTTTTGCTTCAGTAATCTGTATGAAATCAGCGTTTAATTGATCTTTTTTAGCTTTTTTGTTCACTTTGCAATGCCCCATGAGAGTGGATTGTAGTAGAATGCGTTTTAGCAAATGTTATCAAATTTCTAGGTTAAAGATTAAATAAATTGAAAATTTATAAAATTAGTTGATTAAAGAGGTTTTAATTGTCTGCTAAAGAATAATAACGATGATAGTCCTAATTCTAAAAATAAGGGGATATATATGTCAGAATCAAAAAACCCACATCATGAACGTTTTGTTAGTCAGTTGACACGTAACACGGTTGCTTTGATTTTAGCCGGTGGGCGTGGAACGCGATTACATCAGATGACTGATTGGCGAGCAAAGCCGTCAGTTCCTTTTGGTGGTAAATTTCGGATCATTGATTTCCCGTTATCAAATTGTATTAACTCGGGAATACGTAAGATTGGTGTTTTAACGCAATATAAGGCCGACCCTTTAATTAAGCATATACAGCAGGGATGGGGGTTTTTAAGAGGTGAGTTTGGTGAATTTGTTAATTTGATGCCTGCTCAGCAAACTGCCCAGGGAGGTGGATGGTATGAGGGTACTGCTGATGCTATTTATCAAAGTATAGATATGCTTCGTCGTGAGAATTCTGAGTATGTATTGATTCTAGCGGGTGATCATATTTATAAAATGGATTATGGTGCTATGCTAGCTGATCATGTGGATAAAGGCGCTGACTTGACCATTGGTTGCCTTGAGGTTTCATTGGATGAGGCTAAAGAATTTGGGGTTATGCATGT
>WTAG01000652.1 GCA_013139755.1 Methylomarinum sp.
TTAAAGTCTTGTCTTCAGCTAAGATAAAGGTTGCTAAGCATGGATACTATTTCTCTGATTTTTCCTTAACAACAGGTCATGTAGGCAAACTTAACCTGGATTATTCGGTAGAGGCAGAGGAGCATGCCGTTGTTGAACTGACATCCCGTGTTTTCGGACATGCCAAGGATACAATCAATATGACTGAGAAAGTTAGCCTTAACGGCCGGTTTTCCCACAGCGTAATTAAAAGCCGGGTTGCTCTGGAAGATGAAGCAAAAGCCGTGATAACCGGAATTACCGAAGGGTGTGCAGAAGGTGCGCGAGGCCATATGGATTGTCTGGAAATTATTAAAGATAATGCTGAAGGGCAATCTATACCTGTGGTCAAAGTTACTCATCCGCTGGCAAAAATCACCCATGAAGCCGCGATAGGTACTATCGACAGCAAACAACTGGAAACATTGATCGTACATGGTCTTACACCTGAACAAGCAACTGATTTGATAGTACTGGGAATATTGCGTTAGCTTGAGGTTAAAAACTAATATATGGATGTTACCCTTTATGTGTGAATTATTTGCTTTAACCTAAAAAAATCAGTTGGATCATGGTTTCTAGCACAAACTCTTGATTCCACAGCACTTCAAAAAAATGCCCGCTTAACCGAATGGGTGAAGCTAAGATTTTTTTAAAGCACTGTGAAACCAATATCTTGCACTATAATTCCGCGCCCAACTGATCTTTCTAGGTTTAAGTGCTAAATATCCATGTCACATTAAGTTATCTCTGGCACAATTTGTAGAACAGGCTGGTAGCCGTAATCTGGATGGTTGGGAACATGCAAATTTGGAAGGGAACGATGCCTATATTTACCGTGAACCAATTAGTGCACAACAATCATTTTTAGCTCAGTTTCTGGCGCAGGATGGCATTAATGGAAATACTGTTCTTTCTCATGTCAGGCACTGTACAGTGGGTGATATCCGATTAGCGAATACACACCCTTTTAGTCGTGAATGGCAGGGACAGACTCACTTGTTTTTTTAATGGTGATATTCCTGACATCATTGATTTTTTTGAAAAAACAGAGTATTTTCAATCTATTGGCAATACCGATGCGGAGTGGGCGTTCTGTGTCTTACTTAAACGTTTGATTGTAGCAACAAAAAATAACTTAAATATCATGGATGTCATTCATACATTTTGTTGTGAGCTTGCAGAATTAGGCCCGTGTAATTTCCTTTATGCGGTTGCCAGTCGTCGCAGATATGCCGATGAAGAAAGAGAACCAGGGTTATGGTGGTTATCAAGGCAATGTAAAGAAGCTCAAACGGATATTGTTGCGCCGGAAATTCAGCTACAGCCTAGTATCGCTGTCGACCAACAGGTTGTTTTATGCGCCAGTATTCCTGTAACGGAAGAAGCCTGGCAGCCGTTTTTAGTTAATGAATTAATCTGTATCTCAAAGGGGCGGCTAATAGATTAAAGAAGATGAGGCCAAAGCCACTTAATTGCATTATAGTTACATTGTTATATTAGGATTCAGTAAATAAGTCGATGAACTTAATTCGCTTTTTATTTGTTTTTGTTATGGTTAATATTATTGGAGTATGTCATGAGAAGAATTTATTTTTTAGCACCAAATATCGAAGTCACTCATAAAATCGTTGATGAATTGCGTACACTAGGCCTAGAAGACCGGCATATGCATGTATTGGCAAAAAGAGATACTCCACTGGAAGATTTGCCGGAAGCAAATGAGCTTCAAAAGACTGACTTTATAGCGGCTGTGGAACGAGGTGCGGCATTGGGTGCTACAACAGGGTTGCTGGCTGGTCTTATCGGCTTGCGTTTTGCCGGATTTGCAATTGCAGGAGGTCCAATACTGGGGATTTTATTCTTTGGGGGAACGATCGGAGCCATGATGAGCGGATTGGCTGGTCTACAGGTAGGAAACTCAAAAGTTAAGAAATATGAAGAAGCCATTGAAAGAGGTGACATGTTAGTAATGGTGGACATTGCCAAGGAGCGGATCGATGAAATTAGTAAAAGCATTACCAAGCATCATCCCAGTGCAGAATTTGAAGGTATCGAACCGCTTCTTCCTCCTTCATATTAAAACAGGTTTTTGTATTTCTATTTAACAAATCAAGTGCTCTGCCAACTTTGGATGGATAGGTATTAGGGATACGGCTATATCTTGTTGGCCACGCTGACGCTTTGCCTATACATACATAGGTAATGCAAATATTTGCTCCTGCAATATCTGCATTCAACACATCTGTGTGTTTTGAGCTTTAGCAGGATGCGAAGCTTGGCCCAACCTATATTTTCCATCAATCCAGTATTGATGGAGTACTAGGTATTGTTGCTGTTTTAAAGGCTGCTCAAACCACGTATTCACAGGGGGGAAATGTTAATCAGCATCCCGAGTATTACACCTATCAGCAATGATTATTTCCAATTAAAAGTTGTATGTGTTTGATTTTCGGTAAAATTAATACTCTACAACTGGAAACTTTTTTTGCTGAAACTGGAAAAAATCAGATGCTGATTAACACGATAACATAACGAACAAGGTTAGATTGTGAGAGCGCAGCGAGCCACAATCTGAACCGTTTGTTGGACAAGCCCGGTAATATTCGTAGGGATTTTGTTACTACGCCATATGAAAATAGCTTTTTGCTGATTAGC
>WTAG01000550.1 GCA_013139755.1 Methylomarinum sp.
CCAAAGGCTTTGTTCTTTCTAATAAGATGTGATGCTGCTGGTGTTGATAGTAATCCACCTTGTCCAATAATCAGTTCGCTAAAACCATTGGCAGCGGCAATTTTTATTATAATCTGTATGGCCTGGCGGTTAAAATAGCGCCCGTCGCCTCCCAAAACTAACGATGATCCTTGGTAGTCTTGTAAGGAATTAAAAATTGATTGGACGAAATTCTCTAGATAATTAGTTTGTTGGAATACGGTTACTTTTTTTCTTAGTCCCGAAGTCCCCGGTTTTTGATCAGTATAGGGTGTGGTTGATAGGGTCTCTATTTGCATTATTTAACCTTACTGCGACATTGGAAATGTTTAAAATACACCAAAATATTATTTTATTGTAGGTTTTTATGAATCGAACATGGCTATTTGGTCTTTTATTGTTAAGTTATGTTTTGTTTTATGTGCCTGTGAGGGCTGATGAGGTTTGGTTAATCATTGATACAAAAAAATCAACGCTTGAAGTAAAAAGAGGTCTTGACACTCTGATGACCATGAACAATATTGCCATAGGACGTAATGGTGCAGGTTTTAAGCAACATATGGGAGATGATGTTACACCTATAGGGACATATCGGATTGGCTGGGTTAATAAAAAAAGCCCTTTCCACCGGTTTTATGGTTTTGATTACCCTTCTGTTGAAAATGCAAATGAAGCATTATTGAGTGGCTTACTCAGTAAAGAGAAACATACGGCGATTATTAATGCCCATAAAAAACAGCAGGTTCCTCCTCAAGACACCAAGATTGGGGGCAATATTGGCATTCATGGCTTAGGATCAGCGGATAAATCTATACATCAAGCGATTAATTGGACGCATGGTTGTATTGCTTTAACAAACGAGCAAGTTGAGACGTTAGATCGATGGATTAAGAAAGGAACACAGGTAAAAATAAAATAAAACTGGAAAGTCGCTTGAAAAAAAGGCAGAATTGAACTATTACTTTGCGTTAGGTATTTGAAATAAACTCTAAATAGGAAAAAATAATGAAAGCATTAAAAGTTTCTGCTGTAATTCTTGCAGCTGGTTTGGCAACAGGTTGTGCAAGCACATCTGATATTGACAATTTACAAGCTCAGATTGATGGTTTGAATACTCAAATCACAACGGCATCTTCTGCTGCATCAACAGCTCAAGCAGCGGCAGCTGAAGCGGCATCAAAAGCTGCAGCAGCTGAAGCAGCGGCTAACCGTGCAGCACAATATGCTCAAGACACTAACAGTAAGCTTGACCGTATGTTCAAAAAATCAATGATGAAATAACAAATTTTTGAATATAAAAACCCAGTAACTATCAGTAGCGCTGGGTTTTTTATAGTTCATTTTTTAGTGTGGGTAATACGTTTCTTTTAAAAATAACCACAGGAACAGCCTTAGTTTGTTGAATCGCTTGCTTTAACGCTCTTCCATTAAGCACAAGTATTTGATTGTTATTGGCTTGTTCGATTAAATCCAATGCCATATTGAGTCTATCTTCATAGCTCAACTTGTTATCTTCTTCCAAATCTGGAAAAACCTCTATATATAAACTGTTGTCAGACCAGCCCACCTTAATTGGCTGATTGACAATATATACCGGCATCCCTACCTTTACTTGAGGGAAAAGTTTTTCTATATCTTCAGGATACATACGAATACAGCCATGACTGACTCGCATCCCCACACCAAAGGGTTTGTTAGTGCTATGAATTAAATATCCAGGAACGCCTAATCTTAAGGCATACAGTCCCAGCGGGTTATCTGGCCCTGCAGGAAATACATCAGGCAATATTTCACCATTTTCTGCATGTTCATCTTTAATTGATTGAGGTGGGCGCCAAACAGGGTTTCTGTTTTTAGCAATAATCTGTGTTTTTCCTAGTGGTGTATCCCAGTCAACACGTCCGATACTGATCGGGTGCGTAATAACCATTCTAGGCTGGTCTTTAGTTTTTTTAGGATAATAATAAAGCCGATATTCTGCTAAGTTAAGAACTACGCCTTCATGTGGGGTATCGGGTAACAAACGGCTATTTGGGATTCTTACTTTGGTGTTCTCACCGGGTAGCCATCTATCAACTGTTGGGTTAGCCAGCAGAATTTCATTCTGACCTATGTCAAAATCTCGAGCAATATCCAGTAAAGTGTCTTCGTGCTTGGCTAGGGTGTAATGTGCTTCCTTAATATCATCCCTGATGAGGCTATCCCCTAGGATTTCAGGGTATAAAAAATTGCCAGCAAAAATAACATGACTTGTTAGAGCAAGAAAAGAGGCTGTGATTTTTTTTAGCATTGGAATAACATTCTATGAAGTAATTTAAACGCCCAATCCTTAAGTATATAGAGCTTCGGGGAAAAGCGGACTGAAGTCCGCTTTATACATACTAAGTAGTGATAACTTAAACTTTATTTTCGCCACCAAAAATCTCTAATAAACGCGGTAAAAAGTTTGCTAGCTCAAACGTCATAATCGAGAAATCAACATCAAAACGGGCAATTTCATCTTCGGCGTCAGTATCTGCTACTTGGTCTTGAATCAAATCAAGAAACTTTAAGCGTTTAATTGCCAGGTTTTCGTCAACTATAAATGACAAGCGATCCGTCCAGTTAACTGCAAGTTTAATCACTTGCTTGCCAGTATCTAAATGATTGGTTATTTCAGGTAGGCTAAGGTTATGACGTTTACAGCGAATGATACTGCCTTCTTCTTCAGGAGAGCGTAGTTCACATT
>WTAG01000388.1 GCA_013139755.1 Methylomarinum sp.
ATGGCTGGCGAAGGTCTGTTTGGTCTAAATCTTGGCATGATGGCACCGGTAGCAACATTGATGCTACATATCATCTGGGGTGTTGTGCTAGGTCTTGTTTATAAACGTTTGGCCACCCAAAAAGTCCACCTTTAATAAAAATAGGTATTGCTGACTCTTCACTCTCTCAACATGATCAGCACTGCAATACCTATCTAATTTTACCCGTTTTCTGTTACCCCCGCCCCTACTGTGGAGAATAATAATGCCAACAGCTGCTGAATTATTGATTAAGTGCCTCGAAAATGAGGGGGTCGAATATATCTTCGGCATTCCCGGAGAAGAAAATCTTCATGTTATGGATGCGCTTCGGGGGAGTTCGATACAATTTATTACCGTTCGGCATGAGCAGGGGGCGGCATTTATGGCCGATGTGTATGGCCGCCTCACCGGGCGAGCGGGTGTATGTTTAGCAACATTGGGACCGGGTGCAACCAATCTGATTACCGGTTTTGCCGATGCCAATATGGATAGAGCACCTATTGTGGCAATTGCCGGACAAGGCTCTACTGCACGAATGCATAAGGAAAGCCACCAGATGCTTGATCTGGTCAATTTATTTGAACCCATATCAAAATACAGTAGCGAAATATTACAGCCAGAAATTGTGCCTGAGATAGTCCGTAAGGCATTTAAGGATGCGCAGGCGGAAAAGCCGGGCGGAGCATTTATCAGCTTCCCTGAGAATATTGCCGCAATGGAAGTGCCAGAAAATTTAGCCCCGCTAAAAGTACAGAGCGCCACTCCGCCTTTCCCAGCGCCGAATAAAATCATACAGGCTGCTAAGGTTATTTCTGCTGCACAGTTTCCTATCATTATGGTCGGTAATGGGGTCATTCGATCAAATGCCCACAAAGCCTTAGTGGACTTTGTAGAGACGCTTAATATTCCGGTTGCACATACTTTTATGGCCAAGGGCTGTGTGCCATTTTCTCATCCATTAAGTCTTGGAACGGTCGGTTTGCAGGCGCATGATTATGTGAGTTGTGGATTTGACCGTGCAGATGTGGTGATTTGTGTCGGTTTCGATATGGTGGAATATCATCCGCAATCGTGGAATCCTCAAGGCGATAAAAAAATAATTCATATCGATCATACTTATGCAGAAGTCGATGCGCATTATCAGTTGGAAGTCGGAGTGCTGGGTGATATCAGCCAATCGCTTGAGTTAATAGCGGAGCAGACGACAGCTAAGACGTCAGTTTATGCGGAGTCATTGCGTGAGGTCATTAAACAACAAATAGAGGATTATAGCGATGACAACAGTTTTCCAATCAAACCGCAGCGTATTTTATATGACACTCGGCAAGTTTTAGCGGACCAGGATATTTTACTTTCTGATGTCGGAGCACACAAGATGTGGATTGCCCGACTGTTTCATTGTGAACAGCCTAATACCTGCATTATTTCCAATGGATTCGCTTCAATGGGGATTGCCTTGCCGGGGGCTTTGGCAGCCAAGATGGCTTATCCGCAAAAAAGAGTCCTTGCAATTACCGGCGATGCAGGGTTTTTGATGAACTCTCAAGAAATTGAAACTGCATTACGCTATAAACTCGCCTTGGTGGTGATGATTTGGCATGATAAAGAATACGGTTTAATTAAGTGGCATCAACAACGTCGTTTCGGTCGTAGCGGCAATATCAGCTTTAATAACCCTGATTTTGTGAAATATGCCGAATCATTCGGTGCGATAGGCTACCGAGTTGAAAGTACAGAGGAGTTGATTCCGACTCTGGAAGAAGCATTTGCTCAAAATACCGTGGTTATCATCGATGTCCCTGTGGATTACAGCGAGAACATGAAGTTAACTAAAAAGTTAGGGGAACTGGTGTGTACGATATGACAACAGATGAACCGCTACATTATGGCGTTCAAGTGCAAGGTGCGCCAGGCAACGGCATATTAGAAGTCACTTCGCCATTTAATGGTGATTTAGTTGCCAGTATAGAAACCATAGACGAAAAAGGCGCAGAACAAGCTCTGGATAATGCTTCTCAAGCGTATAGCAATCGTAATGGATGGCTGCCTGCCAATGAACGCATGGCTATTTTAGAGCGTACTGTCGAGTTAATGAGAGCACGATTTGATCGTCTGGTGCAAATAGCGGTGTTGGAAGGGGGCAAGCCGTTAATCGATACTCGTATTGAAGTAGAGCGAGCAATTGATGGCATTTCCTTGTGCATTGATTGTATTCGTAGTGAGCACGGGCGTGAAATCCCCATGCAACTTAATTCATCATCCAGTCAACGATTTGCGATAACACATAAAGAGCCTATCGGTGTAGTGGTTGCTGTCAGTGCATTTAATCACCCACTGAACCTTATTATTCATCAAGTGGCCCCAGCCGTTGCCAGTGGTTGTCCTGTGATTATAAAACCAGCAAAAGAGACGGCGGCGAGTTGTTTTGAATTCGTCAAATTGTTAAGGGAAGCAGGCTTGCCAGAAGTATGGTGTCAAGCTGTCGCGGTGACTGACCTTGGGGTCGCCGAAAAGTTAGTTACCGATAGCCGAGTAGCATTTTTTAGCTTTATAGGCAGTGCCAAAATTGGCTGGAATCTACGTTCTAAATTAGCGGCAGGGGCACGATGTGCGTTAGAGCATGGTGGGGCGGCACCGGTAATTATTGCAGAGGATGCTGACCTTGAAAAAATCATGCCGTTGTTGGTCAAAGGAGGCTTTTATCATGCGGGGCAAGTCTGCGTATCGGTGCAACGTGTCTTTGTACATAAGGCATTGATTAGGAATGTCGCTGACCTCATGGCAGAAATGGTCGGGCAATTACAAGTAGGCGATCCATTATTGGCAACGACAGAGGTGGGGCCGTTAATCCGTCACCGTGAAGTCACTCGCATTCGCGATTGGGTAAATGCTGCTACAGCCTCAGGCGCGCAAGTGTTGATGGGTGGCAAACAGCTGTCAGATGCGTTCTATGCGCCAACCGTTTTACTTAATCCTTCGGTGACCAGTAAAGTGAGTCAGCGCGAAATTTTTGGCCCTGTGGTGTGCCTTTATACTTATGAAAAAATTGATCAGGCGATTCAACAGGCGAATGCGCTTCCCTATGCTTTCCAGGCAGCGGTCATGAGCCAGAATATTGATACCATTATGTATGTATATAAGCATTTGGCTGCTTCCGCAGTCATGGTGAATGACCATACTGCATTTCGTGTTGACTGGATGCCGTTTGCCGGTTTGCGTCAATCAGGATATGGGGTAGGTGGTATTCCCTACACCTTCCAGGAGTTGCAGATTGAAAAAATGCTGGTGATAAGATCACTAGCTTTATAAAAGTTTGTCCACACAAAATTACTATAAATAGAAGGAAAAGTTCATGCGTAATCGTTTTTATCTCCTGGCAACCATCAGTCTGATACTTGCATCAGGTCTCACCTGGTTGTGGTTCCCTGCGGTTTGGTTGTTGGCAGTTGTGGTCTGTATCGTGATGCTTGGAATTTATGACATCACGCAGCAAAAACACACTATTTTGCGTAATTATCCGGTAGGTGGACATGGGCGCTGGATTATGGAATGGCTACGGCCAATGATGTACCAATATTTTATTGAGTCGGAAACGGATGGTGTGCCCGTTAACCGGATGTTCAGGTCGGTGGTGTATCAACGTGCCAAGGGGGCATTGGATA
>WTAG01000272.1 GCA_013139755.1 Methylomarinum sp.
AGATTTAGAAAAAGCATGTCTAGTAGCTAGGCGAAATAGTGATATTGAACGATATATTGCAGCATTTGATGCGGCAGGTATTGCATATTATAAAGTTGATCATAATACCTTGGATGATATAAATCATGATGGCGTAAGAATTGCCACGATGCACCGAGTTAAAGGGCTGGAGTTCGATACGATGTATATAGCTGGTGTGAATGATGGAATATTACCATTAGATATTTTAGATTCAGATGACAAAACCATTATTAGAGAACATGAATGGCGTGAACGCTCTTTGCTTTATGTTGCAATAACACGTGCAAAACGATTTTGTTCTATTACTGGGTTTGGGAAATTGTCGGTATTTGTTGAGTAAATTATTTTTAGCTAACGGTATTTGATTTCGAATGTATTTATTAAAACGCTTAATTCTTATTGATTCCTATAAACCAGGAACGTTACAGGAAGTACGGCTGGATGGTCATACAAACCTTAATGGTGTTAATGGTGCAGGAAAAACCACCTTACTCCGATTGATTCCGTTATTTTTTGGTGAAAGACCTGGACGTTTAGTCCCTAAAAGTCGGGTAACAGAAAGTTTTGCCAAACACTATCTGCCTAATGAGTCATCTTATATCATTTTTGAATATCAACGGAATGATCAAATATGCATGACTGTAATCTATGCCTCACCCAATGAAGAAGGCTTATGTTATCGATTTGTTGATAAAGGTTTTGATTCAAATGATTTTTTGAATAAACGAAGTGACAATACGCTTTATCCTGTTTCTTGCAGAGATTTTAAGCGGCATTTTGAGATGTTAAAAATTCAATTTAGCAATCAGATTACCTCTTGTAGTGACTATCGCACGGTTATCCAGAACTTACCTCATAAGAAAGGTGTTGAACTACGACATTTAATTTCACGTTATAGTTTTTGTGATGGCAGCTCAGGACGTAGGCTGAAAGATATTGAAAAAATCATTTCAGGGATGTTGATGCGATCCACTAATTTTTCCAACTTACGTGAAATGTTAGTCAATTGTATTGATGAAAATCGTGAATCTATTGCGTTAGAAACCAAGATGGATACATTGGCTGATTGGCATAAAGAGTACAGTGCTTTTCAGAAAACTGAAGCTGAGAGAGGTAAGGCAAGTGATTTAAATCGTTTGCAAAATGATTTGGCACAAATTGAATTAGACCTCGGTGAGTTGCATAAGCGGTTGAGCTACTTGTTGAATAGCAATAATAAAGAAAAAACTCAGCAAGAAGAAATTAAAGCAATTAATGAGAATAAACTTGAAGATATTAAAACTGAATGGGATAAACAAGAGCAAACTTTAAAATCTAAATTGGCAGAGATAAAAGCTGAGTTAGAACAGTCAGAATATCAAATAAAGACATTAGAAAATGAGAGAGATGAATGGGCGCGTCACGATATTCAAACCAAGAATCTGTTGTGTTCACGTTTAGATGATATTAAACAAAGTTTAGAAAAAGAAAAAGATGAACATCAAAAACTGTTAGCTCATGTACAAGATATTGATGCTGAATTTAAACGACGCAAAGCAGAAAAAGAAAAGGATTTTGATAAACAACATCATAAATTTGAAATTCAAATTAAAAATAGTCATACCGAATTAGCGGAAAGTAAAGCTAAAGCTACTCGAGAAACTGAAGTTAAGAAAGAGACTCTTAGACGTAATAACGACAAAGAAAAGGATAGCATTCACCTACTAATTAGTGAGTTACGTGAGCAGTTAGGCGTATTGAATGGCAAAATGGCAGAAATTCAGCCAGATCCAATATTACTTACAAGTCGGGATAGTAAAATTGAAAATCAACATGATTTACTTGAACAAAAACAATCTGTTGAATTAGAAATTAAGTCTATAGAAAGTGAACAACGTGGCAATCAATCTAAAGTTAACAACATCATTTCAGAGCGAAATAAACAAGAAAAGAAAAAGCTGATTATTGAAGAAGGTATTAAACAATTACATCTACAGCTCAATGCAGATGAAAATACAGTAATCGGATTTTTACGAGATAAAAAACCAGAATGGACAACTAATATTGCCAAGGTTATTAATCCCGAATTATTACTAAGAGAAGATTTAGAACCAGCTTTGCAGGAAAAAAATAATGGTTTGTATGGACTAAATCTTAATTTGGAGTTGTTGACTGCTGATGTCGCTGCTGATGAAGAAAGCCTTCGCGTTAAAATTGCTGAGTTTGAACAACAGTTGCAGCAACTAAAACTAGTCGATGAAGAATATGCCAGTCAATTAGTAAGTTTAGAAACTGAAAAAACTAAACTGGCTAAAAAATATAAAGAACAAGAATTAAAGCGAGGACAAATTCAAACTAAGTTGAACAAACTGAGAGATGAACTCTATTCTTTAAAGCAACAAATTGAGCGCAGTAAAAAAGACAAAAAAAATATTCTAGTTCAACAGAAAAAGGAACTGGATGAACAAATTAAGCAAACTGAATCTAAATTAAATCATCTCAAGCAACAGCTAAAAACAGACTTAGATCGTTTCAATAATGAGTTAGCGCTTAACATTCGGACGCTTACTACTGTTGTTTCGCAACAAATTAAAAATAGTAATGAGTCTATTGATGATTTGGATAAATTAAAAATTAAAGAGTTGACTCAGTTAGAAACGCATCGACTAAAGAGTTTGGCAGAGAGAAAAGTTGATCCTGAGACTGTCACAGATTTGGAAGCTAAAATTGAGTCTTTAAAATCAGAACTGATAAAGGCTCAAAAAGCGGGACAAGAGGTTGAGAAATATCAACGTTGGTTGGACATTAATTGGTCTCAATACTCAAAACGGCAGGAAAAAAGTCGTGAATTTTCCAGTCTAAAGCAAGAAACTGAAGATCAATTAAGCACAAATAAAAACCTTTTCTTACAGCAACGTGAAAAAATAAATCAAGAGGTGAATAAGGCTCAACATCTCATTACACAATTAGATAAATCTATTGGAACGATTAATAATTTACTGGAGCATTTACAAAATTATCCTAAACAGTCGAAACAAGTCGTTAGCTTTGATCAATCGCATACTTTGGCATTATTACAAAGTAATTATCGCAAGCTGACTGAACAATATAAAACTCAACGAAAGGCGTTGGTTCAATTAATTAGTCACTTTAAACGGGTGCTTTCATTTTCTCCTGGGACTCGACCTGCCAGCTATTGTGCAGCCATTGAAACTGAAATAGGGCTCGATGGCGACGAGAAAGAATGGTTAAGCCATATTTTAAATTGGTATGACTCGCGTTATAAGGAGGATGAGCGATTTCTTATTACTCAGGCCGATCTTTTTGGCAGTACTATTCGCAATTATCAGCAAGCACTAGAGCGGTTTGACCGTGGTGTTGATTCTTTATCTAGACGATTGGCTACTCATATTGATAGAGACCTTTGCACGAACCATTTAGCATAATTTGGTAAAATAAGAGTATATCAAATGATTTATCAAGAAAAACATTATGGCCTGGAAAAATTTAGCCCAAACTGATTTAAGTGACGCTCTTATTCAA
>WTAG01000387.1 GCA_013139755.1 Methylomarinum sp.
ACATCTAGTCCGCGAGCGGCAACATCAGTGGCAATTAAGATATCAAGTTTACCTGCTTTTAGGTTGTTAATAGCTCTTTCACGTAATTGTTGTGACATATCACCATTGATAGCGGAGGTTGAATGGCCTCTGGCTTCTAGTTTTTCAGCTAATTCAATGGTTGCTGTTTTGGTGCGGACGAAAATGATCATGCCATCAAATTCTTCAGCTTCAAGTATACGTGTTAAAGCATCCAGTTTATGTGTACCACTTACTAGCCAGTATCGTTGGCGAATGTTATCAGCTGTTTGGGTTTTAACCTTTATAGTGATTTGTTCAGGGTTATTTAAATGCTTTTGAGCGATTTTTCGGATAACCGTTGGCATGGTTGCAGAGAAAAGTGCAATTTGTCTTTTCTTTGGTATTTGGTCAAGAACCCATTCAACATCATCAATAAACCCCATGCGTAACATTTCATCGGCTTCATCAAGTACTAACGTTGTTAGTTGATCTAGTTTTAGTGTACCTTTGCGCATGTGATCCATTACGCGGCCAGGTGTGCCTACAATAACGTGAGCGCCACGTCTAAGCTGGCGTAACTGGATACTGTAATCTTGACCACCATAAATAGGTAGTACATGAAAACCTTTCATTTGAGATGCATATCCTTGGAAGGCTTCGGCAACTTGAATGGCAAGTTCTCTGGTGGGGGCTAAAACCAATACTTGCGGGTCTTTTTGGTTAAGGTTTATGCGAGATAAAATAGGTAGTGCAAAAGCAGCTGTTTTCCCTGTGCCTGTTTGGGCTTGTCCTAATACATCTCTACCCTCTAAAACAAAAGGTATGATTTGAGCCTGAATAGGCGATGGTGTTTCATAACCAATGTTTTTGATGGCTTTTAAAACGGGTTCGCTTAAAGCTAGATCATTAAAAGAGGGGAACGGAGAATCAGTTTCGGACATTAATATACCTGTAGAATAAAAAAAGGCGGTGGATTTATAGGGAGATAGCTTCTGATTGTACCATATTGGTATTATTTTTGTCGGTCAATTAAACAACAATATAAAGCTGGCGCAAAAATGTATTTAAATTTGCTAAGATAAAGCAAATTAATATTAATGTGTTTGTTTATGAGTTTTTTGGTAAATGAAATATGAAGGGATGTATCAGGTTTTTATGGAGCTAACTTAATGAATAAAACACAAAGTAAGCGTGTTGGGTTTCATAATTCTCTTTACCGAACATTACTTATTTGGTTTTTATTGTTGGCTTTGCTGCCTATGATATTGATTGCCTGGATTAGCTATCAACAGGGATATAAAACGTTAAGGGAGGAAGCGGCTAATCAATTAGAGCAAGCTTCGCAAGCTAACAGCCGCTTTATTCATAGTTGGTTTGATTATCGGTTTAAAGATTCAATTGTTCATGCTGCTAATTCAAATACGCAAGCGTTGTTTAGCCATATACAGTCAGGATGGCAGCAAAGTGGTCAGTCGTTAAAAAAATATATTAGTAGTGACGCCTGGGTACAAACTGTTTATCAAAGTGACGATGAAATGTTGGCCAGAGTTCAACACTATGATTATATCTATGATCTGTTTTTAATCGATCTTGCTGGAAATATTGTATACACAGTAAAGCATGAGTCTGATCTGGGTGAAAATTTATTTACTGGTACATTGCGGGATTCTCGTTTTTCTAAAACCACAAAAGCGAGTTTAAAAAGCGGTCAGCCTTTATTTAGCGGTGTGGAGTATTATTTACCAAGTAATAATGTATTAGCCGGGTTTATAACGACTCCTATATATAACAAACAGGGGGAAATAACTGGGGTGCTTGCTGTTCAACTACGAATGGAAAAATTCTTTTCAGTCATTGAAGGGCGCGTGCAATCATATCACCCAATGATTCGTTACGTTGTTGATGATAAAGGGGAATTAAATGTAATACTCGATAAAAACATCAGCGATATGGTCGTTACCGAGCAAAGAAGTTCACTGGTTCATTATGTGGTGGGTAGTGATAGATTGTTGCGTACAGTACTTAATGATAATTCGAGTGAAGTTCTGTCAAGAGCTATTGATACAAAACCTGTTAAATTATGGGAATTGGAAAATGCAGAGTTAGAATCTGGTGTTGGTAGCATAAAGGAATCAGCTTTCGAATACAGAGGCCCTGATGGCCAGCAGGTGATAGGTATTCGCCATGCCGTGCATTTACCAGGTGTTGAGTGGTTGCTTATCAGTGAAATTAATCGTGATGAAATTTTAGCACCTGCGGATTGGTTAAAAGAAGTAACCCTAGCGTTACTTCTTTTTACGGGGTTATCGGTAACAGGTTTGGCTTCTTTTCAAGCGCGCCGTATAACCAAGCCTATTAAAGAGCTGGTTAAAGCTACGCGAGCAGTGGGAAAAGGCGACCTAAAGAAGCGCGTCACCATACTTGGGAATAATGAAATAAGTATGTTGTCTGAATCGTTCAACAACATGCTGGATATAAGGCAGCAACAGTGGGATGCACTACAAGAAAGTAATGTGGTTGCTCAGCAGGCACTTGCAGAAGTTACTGAGCAAAAGTTTGCATTAGATCAGCATGCTATCGTTAGTATTACCGACGTTAACGGTAGAATTGTACTGGTAAATGACAATTTTTGTGATATTAGTGGATATAGCCGTGATGAATTGATAGGGGTTGACCATCAATTACTTAATTCTGGGCAACATGACAATCACTTTTTTGATGATATGTATTCTACGCTTATTGCTGGGGATGTCTGGCATGGTGAAATATGTAATAAAAGCAAGAATAGTCAGCTCTTTTGGGTTGATAGTACTATCGTCCCCATTAAAAAAGGAGGAGGCAAGCCTCAAGGTTATATAGCTATTCGTACAGATATCACTGTTATTAAGAAAGCAGAGCTGGTTTTACAAGAAAATAAAGAGTGTCTTGAATTAGTGATGACCAGTACAGGTGTGGGAATATGGGATTGGCATCTATTAAGCGGTGAAATTACTTTTAATGAGAGGTGGGCAGCAATTACTGGCCATACCTTGGATGAGTTGAGACCTTTTTTGAAGTTAACCTGGGTAAATATGGTGCATCCTGAAGATATGTTGCGATCCACTCAGGCAATGAAAAGACATTTTAACGGCGAACTTGAGTTTTATGAGTGTGAATTGCGCCTGAAACATAAAGATGGGCATTGGTTGTGGGTGTTAGATAGTGGGCAATTGGTGGAGCGCGATAAAAATGGTTCTCCGTCACGTATGATTGGTACACTGCTGGATATTTCCAGGCTTAAACAGGCAGAGGTGCTTCAGCAAGAAATTGAACAGCGCTTTATGAGGCTATTTCAATCCTCTGGGGATGTAATGTTCTTGTTAGGAGATGAAGGATTTATTGCTAGTAATGCAGCTGCAGCAAAACTGTTTGGATACACTAATGAAGAACAGCTTATGTTATGTAAGCCTTCTGCTCTATCGCCTCTAATTCAGCCTGATGGGCACAATTCTGCGGCAAAAGAAAAAATCATGATGGATGTGGTTTATGAGCGTGGAGTGAATAGATTTGAATGGATGCACCAGAAAAAGAATGGTGAAGACTTTCTGGTAGAAGTTTCTTTAGCTTTAACGCCAATATTAATTGCTGGAAAAACAGTGATCCAATGTATATTGCGCGATTTAACACAAATCAAGCAAGCTGAAGTGGCTTTAATTAAGGCCAAAGATGCTGCTGAGGCTGCTAGCATAGCTAAAGGTGATTTTTTGGCTAATATGCGTCATGAGATTCGTACACCAATGAATGGCGTACTTGGTATGACTGAATTGTTGTTGAGTAATCCGCTGGATCCAGAACAACAGAACAGAGCTAATACTATCAAGCGTAGTGCTGAATCATTATTGACAATCATTAAGGCTATGTCACCGTTAAGTGTTGAAAATCTCCAATAGCTGAACTTAACAACATTTCAGGTGTTAAATTACGATATTCATCCATCACCCTGCACCAACCTAAATAATTTGGAAGATATTTTGTAGCAACTCCATGAAAACGCAGTAACCATGATTTAAATCGGCTGTGATATGCGTTCACATTTTGCACATGGTAAGCCCCTTCAATCACTCGCTGATCTTGGCTAAGATTGACTGCTTTATGTGTAATATTTTCAGTATTGCAAAATGAATCATAAGTTGGATTGCTATCGCTGACTAGCAAAGTATCAGAATCGAGTATTGGTTTTAAATGGGTCTTCAATATGGTTGCTGTGATTGCCCCATTTCCAGTAACAAAGTCTACCGTTTGTTTTGAACGGTCACGGGCAATCAGAATACAAACTTGTTCATTGGATATGCCTCGTTTGCTTGCTAAGCCTCCACGCTTCCGTGGCTTACGCTCAAGCTTTCGACTGCCTTTATGGGATTCAAGTACATAGGTTTCATCAGCTTCAATAATTCCATGAAGTGTAGTGGGTCTATCTTGCTTAATCCATGTTAAAAAACGATGTCGCCAACGAAAAGTCGTATTGCGATGAATATTAAGATCTGAAGCGGCCTGACGCACAGTTGACGAATCAGTAATAGCATGTAAATATTCAAGCCATTTGGATTTATACCTAAGATGGGCAAGAGGTGTTTTCGTTAATGCGTTAAATGT
>WTAG01000052.1 GCA_013139755.1 Methylomarinum sp.
TTGAATAAGAGCGTCACTTAAATCAGTTTGGGCTAAATTTTTCCAGGCCATAATGTTTTTCTTGATAAATCATTTGATATACTCTTATTTTACCAAATTATGCTAAATGGTTCGTGCAAAGGTCTCATGCTATACATTAATAATTAAAAATCGAAATAAATAAATTTCTGAGTGTTCTGTTCCCCCCAAAAACATGAACCATCATTGCAATACTTGCATAAGCAGTACCTCGCAGATAAAAGGGCACATTTTGCCAGTGTCTTAAAGCTTTTAAAAACCTATGTCCTACCAGAAAAGTACCATGCAATAACCCCCAAAAAATAAAGTTCCAACCTGTCCCGTGCCATAACCCACCAAGCATCATTGTAATCAGCAAATTATATATAACTCTACTCTTGGAACACCGCGACCCTCCTCTCCTAATGGTATAAAGAGATAATCCCTTAACCATCTAGATAGTGTCATATGCCAACGATGCCAAAATTCGCTACAGTTTTTGCTAATATAAGGATGCTGAAAATTACGTGGTAATCTGATACCAAACATTCTACCCAAACCGATTGCCATTTCGCTATAACCGGAAAAGTCGAAATAAATCTGTAATGCAAACCAATTAACACCTTAGATATTTTTTCTTTACTAAATAAACCCTCACCATCCAGTTTTGAAACAATTCCATATAAAACTTCTGCATTAGCACTTGGAATCCCCATGTTATATACATTAAATCCAATCACTTCTTTTAATAAAAAAGGATCAAATCCATTATCAGTTCGGCTATTACCAATGATCAGTACATTAACAGGTACCTCATAAAGAGTATTTAGCTTATCCAACAATCTACCTGCAGCAAATACAGAGCGATATTTGAGTAAAAAGTATCTGTATGTAAAAAAATCTCAATCAGTAATAGTAGAAAAATTGCAAATACGGCACCCAAACTCTGTCTTCTCAATGTTCAGCCCTGCTATAGATAAGGATGAGCTTTATCAACTAAATTATTTTGCGATACAGACAAATTACTTTGTTGATGCTTAATTAGTAAAACCTTACAAATTACAATAATTGCGATTAAGTGATAATAAAGATCAAAATAAGCCAAACCTAAAAAAGCACCTGAAGCAGCATAACCAATCAAACTGACCTGTATCATAGCAGCTAAATCCGACATCCAAAGGGTTTCTTTGGACTTTTTCGCTTCTTTAATAATTCTTCTTGTTGAAAGCAATGTCACTGATCCCAACATTAAAAACAACGCTAATCCAATAAAGCCATGTTCACCTAATATTTCAAAATAAATACTGTGAGCATCATGTACATCACTTGAAACAGGTGCATAAATATAAAAGGATGCCCTAAAAAAACACTCGAACCCCCCCCCTAAAATTCTATCTTTTGCTAAATTATAAGCCATCCACCAGGCATTAATTCGTCCCATGGCTGACCCATCTTGCTCATAAGTTTTGATAGTATCCATTCTGCTATGCCATGTTTCTGGCATAAAATCGTAAATAATAGGAACCAAGATAACCGCAAGTAAAATCATAAAGATTTTTTTTCTGCTCTTCATTACTAAAAAAAAGCCCATAACAGTAATTCCAACCAAAGCACCTCGCGATTGAGTCCCTATGACTGACAGAACACACAACCACATAGTGATTAGTAAACCCTGTCGAATAAAGTGATTTTCAGTTGTTAATTGCAAATACCTAATCAAGGGTATAATCATAATTAATGCTAGGCCGATTTCATTATTACCATAAATGAATGTTCCTGACGGACCATAAACGGAATAACTTCCTCCAGTAAGAACTGTAAAAATACCACCTTTAAAGCCATAAAATCCCAGTGATAAAGCAATAACCCAGACCATAGCCTGAACACGCCACTTATCTTGCATAAGAATAATTGTGACGAAAGTCATCAATTGTATTTTCCAGACTTTATCCCATTGTGGATCAGCAAGCCAGGGGTACATTGCAAATTGCGTGGTAATAAACATCCATATGATGAACACCATCAGAATACGTGTTTCTATTGTCCACGGGATTTTCTTAGGCTCTTTTAAAAAGAACAGCCCCATGAGAATAACTATTGCTGTAATTTTCGCAAATGGAAAGTCATGAGCAAACCCCCAGGACAATTTATGAGGGTTCATATAACCCAACCAACCCCATAATAAAATGCCAATATGAGGCCTCTTAAATACATAGGGTAGTGTGCCAAATACAACAAGGGTGACAAATATATCCCTCATACTTTAAAACTCCCCTTTTAATTTAAGTTGCAACTTATCATTTGGTCTTTGAATATTTAGACTATTATTCGACTGACTATCTAAAATGGATTCGTCATACATACCCTTAAGGAATATTGCCGTCATCTTTTTATAATTCGATTCAATAATTTTACGATATGAGAACTAAAATCATCGTTCTCTGTTTTTCATGCTTATTTGATTAATAGACACTAACGTTCCTTCCCCTGAAACCACAATTCCAGCATCATTAATATCCAAATTAATTCACCATAATAGGCTGCATGTATGCTTTGATGCATTTTTACCGCATGATCAAGAAATTCTTTTTTAAAGTAGGGGCGTTTTTTTAAACTATTAATACTGTCATAAGCCAAGTCTTTTAATGGCTGATAATCTTTTAACCAAATACCGAAAGGTAATCCAAAACCATGTTTAGATTTATTAAGGATCTGTTCGGGCAGAAAATCAGCCATGGCTTGTTTGTAGAATTTACGTAATTCTTTGACTTGTAATTTATCTGCTGACGGAATTTTACATGACAATTCAATAATATCCTGAGTTAACAGTGGATACCTCACTGTTACACCTGCCATTTCACACATTTTATTCACTTTTACCAAATCATTGTCATGTAAGGTGGTTTTCCAGTCCATATATAACATACGATTTAAAGTGCTTGCTTGCTGAGGTCTGTGATAACTTTCCCTTAATAAATCGAGTGGTCTTTCTGTATCTATGTGTTGTAAAAATTCTGGCTGAAATATTTCTGCACCAACGTGTCTATGTAAAAAATTATAATCTTGCAGACGGTCTGGCAATGGTATTTTAGCCTGGTCTATATAGCGCTTTGCTTTAAAAAATAATTTTTGCCTGGCAATTAAAGCAGGTAAGTGATTTAAAACACCTTCCATACTGTAACTTATAAGACCTGGAACCTGTTTGTAATAATCAAATAAAAGTTGCTGCGCATATCGCTCATTACCGGCAAAAAGTTCATCCCCTCCATCTCCACCCAACATAATGGAAATACCATTATCTTTAGCTACTTTGGCACAATAATAGGTTGCCAAAGCGGATGAGTTTCCGAAAGGTTCATCATAATAAGCAGCTATATCTGGAATTGCCTTGACTGTATCTTCTGGAGTTAAATAATATTCATGTTGCTTGGTATTAAAACGTTTAACCGCCATATTGGCATATTCAATTTCATCGTAACCTTCTACAGGGAACCCCATGGAGAATGTTTTGGCTTTATTGGGATAAACCTTCGCTAATGCACCTGCCACACTGGAACTATCTAAACCACCACTTAAAAAAGCTCCGGTATTATCTTCGTCTTCAGATAATCGTGCCACTGAGTCAATGAGCTTTTGTTGTAATTCCTTACCCATTTCCTCGGCAGAACACGGCATTGTTTCTTGAAATTCAGGTATCCAATAATTTTTTATCTGGATTTTTCCTTGTTGATAAACAAGAACTTGCCCGCCTTCTAGTTTTTTTACTTGCTGATAAATGGTATGGGGGCTAGGACAATGATGAAAGTAAACATAATCATAAACTGACTGAGCTGATATATCTGATTTAACTTCTGGGTGAGCAATCACACTATCGGCACTTGTTCCAAAAACCAAGCCTTTGTTTGTCAATGCGTAATATAAATTAGTCAAACCAATGGGGTCTGTTGCTAATAATAATTTTTTCTGGTTCGGGTCGATGATGACTATCGATTGTTCAGCTGGGTTTGACTCCAAGAAAGTTTCACCTTGTTGTTGGTATCTTTCAATAATTTTATCAGCAGAAACAGTTGATTCTATGTTGCCTGCAACTACTAAGACCACTTCTTGCTCAACATTTATTTTTTTCTGGTTAGCTGCTAATGCATAAAACTTTGAACTTTCAAAAATTATATTTGTTTTTATACAACTCGGTGCAGTTGTAACATAATGTTGTAAAAGCTGTTTTGCATTTGGTCCTTTTATTGTTGTTTCTACCCAGCCAACAAGTAATGTCATCATACATCCTTTATTTTTTATGGATTAATAGTGTATTTAGTGCAAATAAAATCAAGTTTAACTGTTAAATAGATTTTTTTATCTATTTCATTACTCCCTCAATTGCAATGTGTACATCAGGATTGTTGTGTTTCCAACTGTGTTTGTTAATATAACTTAATTATCTCATTGATAGGAAACTTAATCAGACCTCCTGTCGCCATGCAAAATTAAAGCATAATTGTTATGGAGTCCAATAATGCGTTTTTTGATGATTTACATTTTATTTCCTATCCTCTTATATCTACCAACTATTGCCTTTTCGATAACAAATGTCATGCTAACGATAGATGTCGAATCACTTAGCACAGGTAACCCCAAGTCAAGTATCTTTGGTCGTTTGGATGGATATTCTGGGGATAATGGCGTACCCTTAATCCTCGATATTTTAGATAGAAACCAATCAAAAGCGACCTTTTACTTAAATGTCTATGAAATTGCTAAATATGGTGAACATGATATCAAGAAAATAGCTGAAACCATTGTCGCTAAAGAACAAGACATCCAGCTTCACACTCATCCAGAGCATATGTATGGCAAACATGGTATGACTTTGTTTAAACCCGACAAACAAGAGCAAATCATACGCAAAGGTAAAGAGTTACTTGAACAATGGACGAAAAAGACCATTATTGCTCATCGAGCAGGCGCATTTTTAGCTAATTCTGATACGCTTAGTGCACTTATAAAAACAGGTATTTCTGTTGATGCCTCTTTAAATCCAGCATTCAACTCTCCCCTTTATCAAGAAGGCTACCAATATAATGATATTGTAATGATAAATGATACTTTTGAAATTCCCGTTACCTACTATACCCAGCTTAAATTTATGGATTGGGAATCTAAACGACACCTAGACATCGAAAGTAGTAGTTTAAGTGAATTGAAGTCAGTTTTAGACCAAATGGCGGAACAAGATTCATGCGCTGCAAATATTATGATGCATAGTTTTAGTATCACTCGATTTGGCTACCCAGACCAAAGAATAGTTTCCAAGTTAGATGCATTACTACAATACATTAAGTCACACCCAAAGTTAACTACCAGTAATACTGAAGATTTTTTTGAAGCTTATAAAAACAACAGTCTTTCATGTAGTGCTACTCCTGACTTTGTTGCTCATACTGGAGTTATCTATACTTACTTGCGCTCATGGGAAAGGTTTGGTGATGGCTGGAAAAACATAGTTTTTGCCCTAAGTGTTCCTGCTTTTATTTTATTGATAGTAATAATTACACTATTATCCATGCGATTAAAAAAGATCTAATCATCTCAACTATTGAAATAGCAAATAAGCATAATTTGGGTTTAGATACAATATATCCAGGTTGTGTTCTTTACACCGCATACATTCGTATATAAATTCATGAATTAACAAGTTGCTTAAAGTTTTTTACCAGTACAGAAACTCTTTTATCCCAAGTATTTTCTTGGGCATAGCTTAATATAGCCTCATTTTTCCATTGCCTTTCAAGTGCCTTAATTAATGCCATCTCTAATGCATTAGGCTTGCCAAAAGGGACAATTGCCCCCAGATGATCACCTTTAACAACCTCTTGATTTCCTCCAACATCCGTCGTTATAACTGGCAAACCACAAGCCATTGCCTCAAGAAATACATTTGCCCAACCTTCATTTGCAGTGGCTAGTACAAACACATCGGCAGCTGATAAAGGTGTTTTTAATTCTTCTGCCGCTATTGTACCTAAAAAACGGACGTACTTTTGCAAGTTTAAGCGCTGCACCTGAGACTCCAACGTCTCACGAATACCACCTTCGGGGCTATCCCCACCAATAATCAACAATATAAGATTGGGAAATTTATCAACCAATGCTGGCATAACTTCTATAACACGATGAAAACCTTTTCTATCAACTAAAGCTCCAACGGAAACCATCACTTTTACAGATTGAGGAATATCTAGTTTATCTCTCGCGATGCTTTTATCTATTGGATAAAATTTTGATATATCAATACCATTTCCAACCACTTCAATTTTGTCTTTATTTGCACCTAGCGCCACTACATGATCTTTCAATGAATTAGACACAGAGAACACCTTGGTTGCATTTTTTAATGCAATCATCATTCGACATCTTCTGGATGGAAACTTAGATAATGGAACCTCTGTCCCTCTTAAGGTAATTGTGACAGGGACCTTAAACCATTTCCCCAATAATGTAGCTGCATAGCCATCTGGGTATGCAAAATGCGCATCAATCAAATTAAAGTTTTGTTGTTTTTTTAGTTTCCGTAGCAAGCTCCACGACCCTACAGCCATAAAAAAACCATCCCAGTTTTTTAAAAATCCAGGAATGGATAAAAAGCGTGGAAAATATACTTTGATCCCCTGTTGCTCTTCATACATTGCAGGCTGAGGTCTAAAATAAGGTTTCCAATAACGAATAACACCTTGAAATGGGAACCAGGGAACAGGAGAAATAACTATAATAGGCAGTTGTTTACCAACACGAAACATTCTCTCCCTAATAAACAACCCGGCATTAGGTCGTTTATTACTGGGAAATAAAGAGGAAAATACGATAAGTTTTGGTTGGCTCATGTTTAAAATATATATCAGTAAGAATTAAGTTACATTATTTCTTTACGTTCACAAAGCCACCCCAAACTACGCGGTTTACTTAACTACGCCCTCGACCAATAGCATAATATTGCAGTCCCATTTTTTCCATTAATTCAGGCTGATATAAATTTCTACCATCAAATACCACCTTATCCTTTAAGTTATTTTTCAATTCATCAAAATCAGGGCTCCAGAAATTTTTCCATTCTGTCACAATTATCAGGGCATCTGCCCCTTTTATTGCTTCTTCACTGCTTTCAACTAACAGTAAACCATTCTTGTCTCCATAGATTCTTTTGGTTTCTTGCATTGCTTCGGGGTCAAAAGCCCTAACTGTTGCTCCCGCATCAATCAAAGCTTCTAAAATAACCCGGCTGGGTGCCTCACGCATATCATCGGTTTTGGGTTTAAACGCCAGCCCCCACAATGCAAAGGTTTTGCCATTTAAATCATCATTGTAATGATTTTTTATTTTATTAACCAACACCAGCTTTTGTCTGGCATTAACATTCTCAACTGCAGTTAATAATTCAGCTTGATAACCAACCTGCTGAGAAGTGCGCTCTCATGCTTTTACATCTTTAGGAAAGCAGGAGCCACCATATCCACACCCTGGATAAATAAATGAATAGCCAATTCTAGAATCCGAGCCAATACCATTTCGAACCTGTTCAATATCTGCGCCTAATCGTTCAGCCAAATTGGATAGTTCGTTCATAAAGCTGATTTTAGTTGCTAACATGGCATTAGCAGCATATTTAGTTAATTCAGCCGACCTTACATCCATTGTTATTACGCGTTCATGGCTACGATTAAAAGGTGCATATAATGCTTTTAACAACTCGCCTGTTCGTGGATTATCTGTACCCACGACTATGCGATCAGGTTTCATAAAATCATCAATCGCCGCACCTTCCTTTAGAAACTCAGGGTTTGATACAACATCAAAATCAACTTCAACGCTATTTTGTTTTTGTACCTGAAGAATCACCTCTTTAACTTTGTCCGCTGTCCCAACAGGTACTGTTGATTTATTAATCACAACACGGTATTCATTCATGTTTTCAGCAATTGACTTTGCTACTGCCAATACATATTGTAAATCAGCAGAACCATCTTCATCAGGAGGAGTTCCGACAGCAATAAATTGAAAAGTACCATGTTCAACTGCTTGTTTAATATCAGTTGTAAATTGTAATCGACCAGATGCCATATTTTCTTTAAACATGATATCTAGTCCAGGTTCATAAATAGGTACTAACCCTTTATTTAGATTATCAATTTTTGCTTGATCAACATCAATACAAATAACATCATTACCCACTTCAGCCAGACAAGTACTTGTAACCAACCCTACATAACCAGAGCCAAAAACTGTTACTTTCATTTTTCTTCCTAATAAATTTTTATACTGAATAGTTTAAATATGACGATTACTACTAACCAAACTTTTTTATCAATTGTGTATACACGTTTTCATATCTAGCAACACTTACAGGCCAGTTTCTTTGCTGTTCCACAAAATCTCGCCCATTCTTACGCATTTCTTCCCAGTGCGATTGATTATCTAGAAAGTCTGATAGGGTATCAACCAATGCTTTCTTATCATTTGCTTTAAACAGGTATCCATTACGCTGGTTTTCAATCAATTCTTTATGCCCCCCCACATCAGATGCAACTACTAACCGTCCTTGAGCCATGGCTTCCAATGGTTTTAACGGTGTAACCAATTCAGTTAAGCGCATTGCCAGTCGAGGATAAACAAATATATCTACCTGATTGTAATATTCTTGAACTTGATCGTGCGGAACACGCCCCGTAAAAACAACATTAGACTCTAGATGTAACTGCTTAACCTTATCTTTAATAAGTTGTTCTTGTGGGCCACCCCCCACTAATAATAAGCTTATATTTGGTTGTCGTTTGAGTATTTCGGGGAATGCATCCAGTATAAATGGAATCCCTTCATAGGCGTAAAAAGAACCGATAAAGCCAAGTACAATTTCACCTTCT